>NZ_KV824980.1:0-3102 GCF_001816085.1 Micrococcus sp. HMSC31B01 | reverse complement strand
GGCGGGCCTCGGACGAGGGGGTCCGCGGCGGCTGCAGGTTCGCGTCGATCGAGATGGCCAGCAGGATCTCCTCGCGGAACTCCTTGGTCAGGGCGTCCGTGAGGGCGTCGGCCACCTGGGTGCCCTGGAGCGTCTCGCGGGTGGTCTCGTTCGGCACGGCCAGCAGGAGCGTGTTGCCGATGAGGCCCTGCGGCTGGGCCAGGTAGACGAAGCCCATGAGGCGGGCGCTGACCCGCGCGTCGTCCTCGAGGGAGCCCACGACGGAGCGCCACGAGCTGAGCACGGCCTGGTCTGCCACCACGGAGGCTTCCTTTCCTGGGGCAGACGTCCCCGAGGACGGGGGCGGCTGCGCGAGACGGACGACGGTGCTCGGAGTCTAACGGTTGTCCACAGGGTTGTGCACAGACGGTGGACAACCCCTATCATCCTGTGGACGACCGTCCCGGGCGCCCACGGGCGTCCGGGATCCGCGCGCACCCGTTTGACCCCTGCGTACCCCGGCCACTAGAGTTGTCTGGTCCCCCGGGTGTCGGTTGATCGTGCCCGCCGGGGATTTCATGTCAGAGCCTCACCGGTCCTTCCCCCTGGTCCACCTGCTCAGGTCGACGGTCGAAGGCACACAACACGTCGTGGAGAGATCACAGTGACCAAGCGCACGTTCCAGCCCAACAACCGCCGTCGTGCCCGCAAGCACGGCTTCCGTGCCCGCATGCGCACCCGCGCCGGCCGCGCCATCCTGTCCGCTCGCCGCGGCAAGAACCGCGCCGAGCTGTCCGCCTGAGGACCTCGGTCCAGGGACGGCGCGCCCCGTGCTGCCCCGTGACCGTCGCGTCCGCACGCCCGCGGAGTTCCGTCACCTCGGTCGCACCGGCACCCGCGCGGGTCGGCGCACCGTCGTGGTGAGCGTCGCCACGGACCCCGATCAGACCCGGTCCACGTCGCCGAGCGCCCCTCGGCCGCGGGCCGGGTTCGTCGTGTCCAAGGCCGTGGGGAACGCGGTGACCCGCAACCGGGTGAAGCGGCGGCTGCGCGCCGTCGTCGCGGATCAGATGCGCCTGCCCCCGCTGCGCGACCTGCCGGTTCTGGTGCAGGTCCGCGCGCTGCCGGCCGCCGCCGAGGCGGACTACGCGCTGCTGCGCCGCGAGACCGTCGGCGCGCTCGGCAAGGCCCTGAAGCCGCATCTGCCCGCCGCCTCGGAGCCCGCGTAGATGACCGTCACGCCCTCGCCCTTCGTCGTGCTCGAGCCCTCCCGTGAGTGGGGGCCGCTGCGCGCGCTGCCGTCCGCCCTGCTGGCCGGCCTGCTCACGGTCTATCGGGCCGTGGTCTCCCCGCTGTACGGACCCGTGTGCCGGTTCTTCCCCAGCTGCTCCGCCTACGGGCTGGAGGCCGTGCACGTGCACGGCGCGGTCAAGGGGTCGTGGCTCGCCGCGCGGCGCATCGGCCGGTGCCATCCCTGGAACGACGGCGGCGTGGACCCGGTCCCGCCCGGGCACCGACGCTGGCCGCCGGGCCGGCAGCCGCGCATCCTCACCCTGAACCACCCTCCCATCCCACCTGATCTCCCGCAGGAGGATTGACCCCCATGTTCGAAGCCATCCTCTCCCCGTTCCGCTGGCTGATGTCCTGGCTGCTCGGGGCGTTCCACAGCATCCTGGAGTTTGCGGGCCTGCCCGCGGACTCCGGCTGGACGTGGGCCCTGTCCATCCTCCTGCTGGTGGTGCTCATCCGCACCCTGCTGATCCCGCTGTTCGTCAAGCAGATCAAGGCGCAGCGCGCCATGCAGGCCATCCAGCCCGAGCTGCAGAAGCTGCAGGCCAAGTACAAGGGCAAGAAGGACCAGCTCTCCCGCCAGGCCATGGCCATGGAGCAGCAGGCGCTCATGAAGGAGCACAAGGCGAACCCGTTCGCCGCCTGCCTGCCGCTGCTGATCCAGATGCCGTTCTTCTTCGCGCTCTACCAGGTGCTGATCGGCGCCCGCGGCGCGGCGGAGCGCGGCGAGGCCATGGACGCCCTGTCCGCGGACCAGATCCGCTCCTTCGAGGGCTCCACGATCTTCGGCGCCCGCATGTCGGACACCTTCATGAACTCGCTCGGCGCGCCGGGCAGCGGGCCCGTGATCGTCACGGCGATCGTGCTGATCCTGCTCATGTCGGGCTCGATGTTCTTCATGCAGAAGATGCTCATGACGAAGAACATGACGCAGCAGGCCCTCTCCGGGCCCATGATGCAGACGCAGCAGATCATGCTCTACGCCATGCCCCTGATCTTCGGCATCGGCGGCATCAACTTCCCGATCGGCGTGCTCCTGTACTGGACCTACTCCAACTTCTGGGCCGTCGGCCAGCAGTGGTGGATCATCCGCAACAACCCGACCCCGGGCTCCCTCGCCGAGAAGGAGCTCAACGAGCGCCGCGCCGCCAAGGGCCTGCCCCCCGTGGGCCAGAAGGTGTCGAACGCCGAGGCCACGCCCTCGTCCGCGCACACCCAGGCGGGCCGCGGCGGTGCCGTGCTGAACGGTGAGGTCGTCCGCCAGTCGGGTCAGCGCGTCCAGCCCCAGCGCAAGAACCGCAGGAGGAAGTGAGCATGTCCGCCGAGAACGTGACCCCGGCCCCCGAGGCCGAGGACGCCGTCGTCGAGACCCCCGTGGGCCAGGGCTCTCGCGTCGCGGAGCAGGACGGTGCCGCCGTCTCGGAGGCGGTGCGCCGCCTCGAGGAGGAGGGCGACGTCGCCGCGGACTACGTCGAGGAGCTGCTCGACATCGCGGACCTGGACGGGGACATCGACATCGAGGTCCGCGACGGGCGCACGTACGTGTCCGTCGTCTCCGAGGACCACGATGAGCGCCTGGACGGCCTCGTCGGCCCCGACGGCCGCACCCTGGAGGCCCTGCAGGAGCTCGTCCGGCTGGCCGTGCTCGCCGCCACGGGGCACCGCTCCCGGCTGATCCTGGACGTCTGCGGGCACCGGGAGCGCCGCAACGTCGCCCTGCGCACCGCCGCCCAGGCGGCCGTCGAGCGCGTCCGCGCCGGCGAGGGTCCCGTGCACCTCGAGCCCATGGGCGCGTACGAGCGCAAGATCGTCCACGACGTCGTCGCGGACGCC
>NZ_KV824979.1:0-1475 GCF_001816085.1 Micrococcus sp. HMSC31B01 | reverse complement strand
GATCCGGACGTGCGCCCCGCCGTCGCTGCCGCGGCGAGCGCGGGCGCCCGCTTCGCCCCGAAGCCAGAGCTGGCCAACCCGTCGGGCGCGGTCCACGGCGGGGCCATGACGCTGCGGGCGGTCATCGCCGCGCAGGCGGCCATGCCGGACCGCGTGCGCTACGACGTCCAGGCCGTGCACGTGGTGTTCGTGCGCCCGGGGCATGGCGAGATGGTCGCCCTCACACGGGTGCGACACGCCGGCCGGTCCCTGCGCCTCGTGGAGGTGGACCTCGTGCCGGTCGGCGCCGACGGCGTCCCCGTGGCCGACAAGCCGATGGTCCAGGTGCAGGTCACCTTCCGCGCCGCCCGGAGCTGACGCCCCGCACGCCCGAGCACCCGAGCGCTTTCGAACGTGAGAAAGGGCCTATCTCACGTTCGAAAGCGCTCATTCCCCCGACATCACGTTCGAAAGTCCCGGGAGGAGGAGGGGCCGTCGTCGTGCGGCCGGCTCAGCGGCCCACGGTGCCGAACCGGGAGGCCACGGGGGCCGTGAAGGCGGGCTTCAGGAAGAACCACGCGGCGGCGGTGACCGCCACGCTCACGAGGAACACCACGAGGCCCCACGCGTCGGTGGCCCCGCCGCGCGAGGTGTACATGTGGTTCAGGTTCGTCAGCAGGCCCGTGAAGGCCACGAGGAACACGTGCACCACGATGAACGCCACGAAGAAGACCATCACCGGGAAGTGCACCTTGCGGGCCACTTCCATGGGGAACGCCTTGTTCAGTCCCTTGGCCTCCGTGGGGAACCACGAGGACATGCGCCAGCCCGTGAGGGCGGCGAGCGGGGCGGCCACGAACACCACCAGCGCGTAGGAGAGCATCTGCAGCGCGTTGTAGTGCACCCAGCCGTTCTCCGTGGGCCAGTCCAGGGACAGGTACTGGATGCCGGCGGACAGGGCGTGCTGGAACACGTGCGGGTCCGTGGGCACGATCCGCGCCCAGTGGCCGGTGACGATCAGCAGCACCACGAAGATCACGCCGTTGAGCAGCCACAGCGCGTCGAGGGCCTGGTGCGTCCAGATGGTGAGCGAGAACTTCTTCGGGGTGTTGCCCCGCGCGGAGAACAGGCCGTCCTTCGTCGGAGTGAAGTTGGCCGGAGGCCGCGTCTCGTGACGGATCTGCAGGCCCGTCCGGATGATCAGCACCATCAGGAACATGTTCAGGAAGTGCTGCCAGCCCATCCACCAGGGCATCCCCTCGGGGGTGCCCTCGGGCAGGACCGGGTGCCCGTCGTAGGTCGCGATGAAGTCCGCCACCGGGTCGAGGCTCCGCAGCCAGCGTCCGGCCAGCACTGCGAGCAGCGCCAGCACGACGACGCCGGCCACCGCCGGCAGCGCCTTGCGCAGGCGGGACGGGGCGGCGGATTCGGCGGCGTCCGTCTCCGCGGCCCGAGCGGGCGTGCCGGTGGCGGCCCCGGGGACGGCCCGGGGCGGC
>NZ_KV824978.1:0-1746 GCF_001816085.1 Micrococcus sp. HMSC31B01 | reverse complement strand
CGGCGTCCGCGTCGGACGACGTCGGCTCCGGTGCGCCGGCCAGGTCGAGCCACATCCGGCCCACGTCCGAGTCCCGGGCGTCGTCGAACGCGGACGCACCGGAGGCGGAGCCGCTCCGGCCGGTCGTCTCCGACCGGTGGGCGGCCCCGCCTCCGACGTTCCTGCGCGATCGGGTCATCCGGCCGCGGTGTCCCCCGGAACCGCGGTCAGGGCCGGGGCCTCGTCGTCCTCGGCCTCCGGGGCCACGCCGATGCCGAGCTTCGTGAGGATGCGCTCCTCGATCTCGTTGGCGAGGTCCGGGTTGTCCCGGAGGAAGCGACGGGCGTTCTCCTTGCCCTGCCCGAGCTGGTCCCCGTCATAGGTGAACCACGCGCCGGACTTCTTGACGATGCCCTCCTCGACACCCATGTCGATCAGGCCGCCCTCGCGGGAGATGCCGACCCCGTAGAGGATGTCGAACTCGGCCTGCTTGAAGGGCGGGGCCATCTTGTTCTTGACGATCTTCACGCGGGTGCGGTTGCCGACGGGGTTGCCGGCCTCCTTGAGGGTCTCGATGCGGCGGACGTCGATGCGCACGGACGCATAGAACTTGAGCGCCTTGCCGCCCGTGGTGGTCTCCGGGGAGCCGAAGAACACGCCGATCTTCTCGCGCAGCTGGTTGATGAAGATGGCCGTGGTCTTGGTCTGGTGCAGGCGGCCGGTCACCTTGCGCAGCGCCTGGGACATGAGGCGGGCCTGCAGGCCGACGTGGGAGTCGCCCATCTCGCCCTCGATCTCGGCGCGCGGGGTCAGCGCGGCCACGGAGTCGATGACGACGATGTCCAGGGTGCCCGAGGAGACGAGCATGTCCATGATCTCCAGGGCCTGCTCGCCGGTGTCCGGCTGGCTGACCAGCAGGGCGTCCGTGTCCACCCCGAGCTGGCGGGCGTAGACCGGGTCCAGGGCGTGCTCCGCGTCGATGAAGGCCGCGATGCCGCCGTTGCGCTGCGCGTTGGCCACCGCGTGCAGGGCCAGGGTGGTCTTGCCCGAGGACTCCGGGCCGTAGATCTCCACCACGCGGCCGCGCGGCAGGCCGCCGATGCCCAGGGCCACGTCCATGGCCACCGAGCCCGTGGGGATGACCTCGACGGGTGCCTGGGTCTGGTCCCCCAGCCGCATGACGGAACCCTTGCCGAACTGCTTGTCGATCTGGGCGAGAGCGGCCTCGAGGGCCTTCTCGCGATCCGTCACCTTGCTCATCCTTCACCCCTAGCTCTGGTGGTGCTGCCGCGGACGCTGGAGCGCCCGCCTCGGTCATGTCCGTGAATCTACGGGGGGCGGCGGACACGATAAGCGTGGCCGGCCCCGCCTGTGCACGAGATCACCCCGTCGCACTGCTGTGCAGGACTCTACCGCATTCTTCGAACACGTGTTCGAACAGGGGCAGTGCCCCGCCAGCGCGTCGCGGCGTCAGCGTTTCGGCGGCACGTCCCGACCGAGACGCCGCTCCTGGGGGATCTCATGCAGGTCGCAGACCGCCAGCCAGACCCGCCGCGGGTCCACGCCGGCGGCGAGCGCCGCCGTCGCGGTGGTGTCCAGGCCGGGCAGGTGCAGGGAGTCGGCCACGAGGCCGGCCCGGGCGGGGCCGAACTCCTCGTCCATCAGCCGGCGGAACTCGCTCTCGCGCACGGGCGGTCCTCTCTGTGGTCGGTCGCGGGGTCAGGGACGGGGACGCAGACGGCGCGGGCGCCCCGAGACGGGGCGCCC
>NZ_KV824977.1:0-16961 GCF_001816085.1 Micrococcus sp. HMSC31B01 | reverse complement strand
CAACAACGTCATGCCCTCCTACATCTAGTGACTCGACACGACCCGTGGCGCGTGCGAGGCGTATCCAGGTGCAGTCGATTCAGATGTGAATCTGAGGGGCAGTGCCAATTACAACGTAGACTCATGACAGCGGTAGAAAAGCCCCGTCAGATGCCACTCGCGAAAGCTAAGTGGCTGGAACCCAGCCAATCCCGTAGGCAGGAGTGCTCCGTGAGCGAATCAGCCCCGTCTCGTGAGTCGCCCCCCGAGGGCGTGGACCGAGTCACCATCGTCATCCCGACTTTTAACGACGACCCGGAGCATCTTCGAACTTCGGTGGATTCAGCGGTGGTTCAGACATGGGGCAACCTGGAGGTCATAGTCGTCGACGATGGATCCACGCGCGAGGACACCAGGCGAGCCCTGGCACAACTGCCGGCCGAGGTCCGCGTAATTCGCCAGCCCAACGGAGGTGTCGGGTCGGCGAGGAACACGGGAATCGCCGCGGCATCGGGGGACATCATCGTCTGCTTGGACGCTGACGATCGGATCGACCCTCACTACGTCGCTGAGGCGGTCCGCACTTTGGGGCAGACGGGCACAGTGGTGGCATTCCCATTCTGCGTCACTTTTGGTGCCGTGGCTGGAGAGCAGCCGACCGCGCCTGAAGTAGATGCGGTCGATGCCTTGCGGGGGTCGGGCATCTTCCCCCCGTCAGCGTTCCGGAAGTCTCGCTGGGAGGAGATCGGGGGGTTCTATACGGGCGACCCTGCCGCTCAGGAGGACTGGGAATTCTGGACCCGCATGCTCCGCGACGGTGGCTTCGCGCGCCGGGTTCCCTCGGCCGTCTTCCACTGGAGGATCCGCGAAAATTCTCGGAGTTCAATCGTGCATCTGGCCGCCACGCGTGCGGCGGTGGTGGAGGCCAACCACGGACACGAGGCCAAGATGCTCGCCATTGCTCTCAAAGCCCTCGACGAGGCACAGGCGAAGCTCGAGGTACAGAAGGCCGAGCTGGCCGTGTGGGGCCGGCGTACGGCTCCGGCGAGGGCGCTTGTTTCCCGGGCTCGTTGCGTGGGATCGAGAATCCGCACCCTGGTGGGCGGACGGCGATGAGCCACCCAGGTAGCGATCATCGCCCGTCCCAGAGCGAGAACCCGAGCGGGCGATTCTCGGTAGTCATCCCCACTCTTCAGCGGTCCGATGACCTCGATGCGATCGTGAAACAGTGCGCCGCGCACCCCTTGGTGTTTGAAGTTCTGGTTATCAACAACTCGCCGCGTCCTCTTGTGTGGGAGTCTGCGAAGGTCCGCGTCCTGCAGCAGGAACGCAACATCTACGTCAACCCAGCATGGAACCTCGGTGCCAGGGAAGCGCGGGGGGAATTCTTGGCTATCGTGAACGACGACGTGCGCTTCGATGACCTAGCCTTCGATCTCGCCGCGCGCGGGCTCCGCTGGTTTGGTGTAGTGGGCCCGGATCGTTCCTGTTTTTCCTTGGGCCGTTTGAAACATCCACGGTTGCGACTGGCCCGCCGGTCCACGACGCTCTTCGGCTTCGGGACGTTTATGTGCATGCGGCGGGACAACTACCACCCTATTCCGGAGGAGATGCGCATCTGGGGCGGGGATGACTGGCTGATCCTGCAGCAGGGAAAACCTCCGGGAGCGCTCGTTGGTGTCCCGTTCGCCACCGAAATGGGGACCACTACGCAGTCCCCGGAAGCGCAACAGCTACGCACCGAAGAGCAAGCAGTCGCCGACCGCATCCTGCCGGATTTAGAGGGGACTCGGTGGTGGCATCGGTGGTTGCGCGGTGTGGAAATTCTGCGTGAGGCCCGTCATCGCCTAGCTGGGCTCACGCGTCGTTAACGCCGAAAGTCGGAGAGGTAGTATCCGTGATACTGACACCGTTAAAGAAGGCAAAGCACACCGCATACCTTTTAACAAAAAGCGGTAACCGGGCCGCTCGTGCGGCCCGATTCGTAGGTTTAGACGCTGCTGCTCGAATGGCGACTGTTATCCCGCGCACTCGATCGTATGACTTTGACCGAAGCCGCTACCGGCGATCCTTCTTGAACCGGGTTGCGATCGAGCCGGGCGGCCCCTCGGAGTTGCCGTCCCGCGTGTTCGTGATCTGGGCCGGAGAGAACCCGATGACGCCCAACCGGATACGCAACTTCGAAAGGCTTCGCAGCGTTATCGGACTACCCGTGGAGCTGGTGACACCTCAAACAATCCACCGATGGATCGTGGACGGCCACCCGCTGCACTCCGCGTATGAACATCTCTCGCTGGTGCATCGATCTGATTATCTGCGCGCGTACCTGATGCATCATCACGGTGGCGGATATTGCGACCTCAAAGCGCCACTCCACTCTTGGGCCCCGGTCTTAGGAGCCATGCAACCGGACCGGTCGACATGGGTCACCGGATTTCAGGAATTGTCGTCCGCCGCAGTGACACGTCTCCCGGGTCGGCTTGGGCTGGACCTGGCCCTCAATCACCGAAGCTTGGTGGGAACGAGCGCGTTCCTCGTGCGGTCTCACACTCCTCTTACTGCAGAGTGGCTAGCGGAGGTCGAACGACGCCTGGATTATTTCGAGCCCCAGGCAGTGGAATATCCGGGAGGTATCCGAGGAGAAGTGGTCGGCTACCCGGTGTCCTGGACGGACATTTTAGGGAAGGTCTTCCAGCCCCTTCAATTGAAGTACCTCGACCACATCCGCGTCGATGATCGGTTACTCCTCGAGTTCGAGAACTACCAGTAAGTTGCCGCCACGAGCCCGTCGCGAGGTCAGTGCTGACCAGAGCGGAGCAAGTCGATCAGGTACGCGCCGTACCCTGACTTCACGAGCGGCTCTGCGCGCTCGCGCAGCTCGTCGTCGGTGAGAAGGCCCTGCCGCCAGGCGACCTCCTCGGGGGAGCCGACCTTGAGGCCCTGACGGGACTCGATGGTGCGGATGAAGTTGGACGCATCGTTCAGGTCGTGGAAGGTGCCGGTGTCCAGCCATGCGGTGCCGCGGGGGAGGACCTCTACGTTCAGGGTGCCGCGTTCCAGATAGGCGCGGTTCACATCGGTGATCTCGAGTTCGCCGCGCGCCGACGGCTTGAGGCCCTTCGCGATCTCGACGACGTCGTTGTCGTAGAAGTAGAGGCCTGGCACCGCATAGTTGCTCTTGGGCTCTTTAGGCTTTTCCTCAAGTGAGATGGCCTTGCCGGCGTCGTCGAACTCCACCACGCCGTAGGCGCTGGGGTCCGCCACCCAGTAGCCGAACACGGTGGCTCCGTCGACCTGGGTGTGTCGGCGTAGCTGCTGGCCCATGCCGGGGCCGTAGAAGATGTTGTCCCCCAGGACGAGCGCCACGTGGTCGCCCCCGATGTGTTTCTCGCCCAGGAGG
Source organism: Micrococcus sp. HMSC31B01 (assembly GCF_001816085.1). Classification (NCBI taxonomy): domain Bacteria; kingdom Bacillati; phylum Actinomycetota; class Actinomycetes; order Micrococcales; family Micrococcaceae; genus Micrococcus; species Micrococcus sp. HMSC31B01. Next base: position 13,582 of record NZ_KV824977.1, on the reverse strand, counting down.
AAGGCCTGTGCGAGGCCGTCCGGGGAGGGTTGCTGGACGTAGCTCAGCGAGATCCCGAACTGTGAGCCGTCGCCCAGGAGCCGCTGGAACTGCTGCGCGTCGTGCGGGGTGGTGATCACCAGGATGTCGCTGATCCCCGCCAAGATCAGCGTGGAGAGCGGGTAGTAGATCATCGGCTTGTCATACACCGGCACGAGCTGCTTCGAGATGCCGTGCGTGATGGGGTGCAACCGGGAGCCGGTGCCGCCGGCCAGGATGATGCCCTTCATGGGGTCGAGTCTAGGGGGTGGGAGCCGTCGTGCACGGCCACCCCCCCCCGACACGAGGGGCGTGCGGGAGCCCTCATCCGCGTGCCGTCTTCCGGAGCCTCCGCTCACCGGCGTGGCGGGGCCACTCTGCCCGAGGCTTCAGTTTCCCGACGTCCCGAGGCGGCGAGCGCTGCGGGCACCAGGCCCACGATCGCGGGCAGGACGTGCCTCCACATCTCGAGACCGTCGAACATCCAGAGGGCGGCGGCGTATCCGAGGAGGGCCACTGTGAACACCGCACGGAACGCCCACCTGCGCCCCGGCCACAGCAGGCGAACCACGGCGCCGATCATGAGAGCCCACATTGCTGCGTTCATTGCGTGGACAGCCGGCCACCACCAGGTGCGGGCCACCCCCCTGAGGGCCAGCCAGTGGGGATCACCTAGTGCATCCCCGGCCCAGGCGGCGAGGAGCCATGGTCCGGAGACCATCTCCCGCACCGTGGGGACGAGATTGTCCGTCAGTTCGGTCTGCCACGGCACGCCACCGCTCTCAAGCCAGGCGACCGTGTCCGGACAGGTGCTGGACCACAGAGGGCCCAGGCCCGGGATGCCCCGGGGGACGTCTGCGTCCAGCAGGCAGGCCGGGGCTTGGCGAGCCTCGGCAAGGGCTGCGTAGCCGTCGACATGTGACCGGCTCACGAAGCGATCCGCCGCGCGGACCCCTTCCATGGTGGTGTGGACCGGCAGCCAGTCGTAGGTGATGGGTGCTCTGTTGAACATGACACTCTGGACGATCGCGAAGGCGACGAGGAACGAGACGCCCACGAATGCCCCTACGGGGCGGGGGGTGCCCCTGCGGGCGATGACCGCCAGGATCAGGACCACCGCGATCAGGGGGACGGTCAAGGGCCGGGTGAGGAGTCCCAGCGCGGCGCCGACCAACATGGGGAGAGCATTTACATTGTCTCCCTTGACCCAATGCACGGCACCTGCGGCGAAAAGCGCGACTCCCGCCAGGGTGAGAGCCTCCGTGATGGCCCTGTTGTCCCACACGAGCCACCACGGGGAGAGCGTGAACAGCGCGGCGGCTCCGAAGACCCAACGGGGCAGATCCCGGGTAGCGACGATGCAGGCCCATCCCCAGATGAGTGCGGCTGCGAAGGCCTGCAAGGCGATGGCGATGTTGAGGGGCAGAAGGTGAAGAAGCTGCAGGAGCTGGCCGGGGCCCTGTCCGAGGTCGAAGCGCATCGTCGCCCATGGATCGGTAGGGTTCCGATAGCGCTGGGAGTCGGGAGACACGATGGGCGCCCGGAAGGTGGCCCATGCTGCCCGCGCGAGTGCCAAGCCAACGATGACACCCCACTGCCACTTCGCGCCGGCTGAGTCCTTCATATCCTTCAGCCTAGCGTGAGACCATCAGAACCCGTGGAGAGTCTTTGCGGTCTTATCCAGCCACTGGCCCCTCCGCTGGGCCTCCGTCGGAAGGAATCGCAGGCAGCACCCGAACAGGGGGGGAGCCGAGGATGCGGTAGCGGAGATGCCCTTCCACCAGGCCGACGGCCCAGCCCCATTCGGAGGCGTCATGCAGGGAAGCGCTTCCCCGTGCCACTCGGGCACCGGCCGGGAGGGTGCGGGCCAGGCGGCGAACTGCCCCGGAGAAGCTGACTGCTGTTGATTCAGCGATGTGTGGATGATGCGCCCACAGCTGGATGGACGTGCGCGCGTAGTTACGGCGTTGGCGGACAGCACCCGCCGGCGTGGGCCGTTGGACGTAATCGAGACGCGCCCCGGGAACGAGGCGAGCTGTCCACCCGGCCTCGGCCGCACGCCATGCGAAGTCCGCTTCGTCGTGGCCGCCAATGAACGACTCGTCAAAACCGCCGACCGCATCGAACACCTCGCGCGTGAGGCCCATGTTGCCTCCGAGCGCGTAGGCGGGGCCACCGAAGATTTCAGTCAGCCCGAGGTCGGGACCGATCCGCTCACCTGACTGATCTACGGGAACGGCGACGCCTCCGGCCAGCCCATCGGTCACAAGAGCGACCCGAAAGGCGTCCACCCAGCCGGGATGGACACGGTCGTCGGCGTCGCAGATCAGAATGGTTCGATGCCGGGCCGCTAGGACCCCGCAGTTGCGTGCGTGGTTCACTCCCGGCTTGTCCATGGCAGGTACCCCCCGTAGGCGGGGGTCCTGCTCCGCTAGAGCGCGCAGGAGTTCCGCTGTCCCGTCGGTGGACCGGTTGTCCACGAGGACGACCTCATCCTCCGGACCCAGCTGGGGGACCAGCGCCTCTAGCTGATGGGGGAGGTCATTCTCGACGTTGTAGCAAGGGATGACGACGCTGACCGTCGGCAGAGGGGAGGAATTCATCGGTACACCTCGAAGAGTCGTCGGCGGAAAGCGATGGGGCCATACTGGTCGGCGACGTGAGAAGCTCCCGCCCGCGCTGCCTGGTCGGCGGCGCCGACATCGGCCAGAAGGGAGAGCGTCGCCTCGCCGAATCTAGCAGGATCGTCTGCGACGACGGTCCCTTCCGTGGGTTCGATGCCCTCGTGCCCCACGGACGTCGTCACGGTCGGGATCCCCCGGATCATCGCTTCCACGACCTTGAACTTCACTCCCGCTCCCAGGCGCAATGGTGCGATCACCGCAGTGCAGTCGCGATACAGAGCGTCAAGATCCTCCACGAATCCGGGTGTCTCGACGCCGCACGCGTTCAGATGGGCGGCCAGTGCATCCGGGATCCCCCCGCCGGCCACCACGACCCGCGCGTCCGGTCGGGAGCGACGCACGCCGGGGAGCACTTGGTCTGTGAACCAGCGCACGGCGTCCTGGTTCTCCCACCGGGCCATGTAACCGACGAAGAGCAGCGTCGGGGGTCGGCTCGAGCCTGCGTCGCATGCGGGACGGAGGTCGCCGGGGATGGGCGGCGGGATCACGTGGACGCGTGCCTGGCCCCGCCCGTACGGGAGCAGGTCGCGGTCCTTCTCGCTGAGCACGATCACGTCGTCCGCGTACCGAAGGATCCGGCGCTCCGCTGCCCGGGCCGTCGCGGCCCGCGCCGACCAGGCGGCACGGCGGGCGGCAGAAGGGAGGCTGCGGGCATGGCGGTTGAAGCGCTGGGACAGCACGTCATGGAGCGTGACGACCACCTGGGCTTGAGGGGCGAGGTGGCGCAGGGCGGGTGCGAGGAGGCCGGACTCCTCCCACTGGAGATCGATGATGTCCGCTGTGGTGAGCAGGTCCCGATGGCTCCGCAGGACCGCGTGGCTGACGGGAGGCTGGAGGCGGGCCGCCGTGCGGAGGCGGTCAGCCCCGTTCGGAGTCCGATCCTCCCGCGCCAGCAGATGGTCGACGTCGACTCCGCGCGCGATAGCGCGACGGTTGGCCCCCCCGTCTCGGGATATGACCGTGACCGGCCCTCGCGTCGCGAGCGTATTGACGACCTCGAGGGCCAGCTTCTCCCCGGCCGATTCCTGGGCTCCGCTCGCGGGGACGATCGGGGAGATCATGACTGCTCGGCGGCCAGGAGGTCCCGCCGTCGCGCCGCCTCTCACGCGGACTCCTCGAGCCCGAGCCCGATCAGGGTGTCCGGCTCTCGGCGGAGAAGCCGATATCGCACCCATCCCTCGCTCAGGCCGGCGGCGGTCGCGGCGCGCGTGAGGGCGCCGTCGACGTCCCGCTCGGTCAGGCCGAGGGCCATGCGGGTGAGCCCTCCGAAGCTGCGCGCCAGCTCGCCCATCGGGGGTCGGCGGAGTTCCGCCGTCTCGCTCCATGCGCCGCGAGCTGCCACGGCCTGGGCCAACGCCGACCCAGCGCGGAAGCGCTTCTTCTGCCGGGTGCGTCCGGGTCCCGGCACGCAGCACAGGATGCTCATGGCTCCGTAGTCCATGATCGTGTATCCCGCGTGGGTGAGGCGATACGCGAGGTCGTTGTCCTCCGCGCCGCGGACCAATGCCGCGTCGAACCCGCGCACGCGGAGGATCGCTTCCCGTCGCGCCACGAAATTCCCTCCTAACAGGGCCGGCCCCATGGATCCGCTGCCGGCTGGCGCGGGAGGGACGGGACCCGTGCCGGCGACGAGGATCTCCAGAAGGCGTCCGTAGTCCAGCCCATCCAGCTCGTCGTCGGTGCGGAGGACCACGCCGCCGCTCACTACGGCATGGTCCTTCAGGACCTCGACGGCGCGGCGCACCCAATGCGGATGGACGAGATCGTCGTCGTCTACGAATCCCACCAGCGGGGCAGTCGTCGATGCCAGCCCTCGGTTGCGGGCATACGCGGCACCGGGGTGCTCGTCGGCCTTGATGATCCGCATAGGGTGACGGAATGGGCCTGCGGCGGCCAGACGATCCGGAAGATCCTCGTTGCCACCGTTGTCGCAGAGCACCACCTCGAAGGCGGGTGGGTCCACCTGTTCGTTCAACGCTCGAAGTTGCAGGTCGAGCCGGGGCCCACTGCGATGGCACGGAATGATGACGGTGAGCTCTGGAACAGTCATGGCCCCTTCCTGGGTCTGTCCGCGGCGCAGGGTGGCGTTCTGGGCCTGCATGGAACTCTACTTCCTGGGCAACGCGCAGGTCAGGCGGGCGCCCCTGCCACGTCTGTAACCTGACCCCATGCACCTCCTCGTCACCGGCGGCGCCGGGTTCATCGGTTCGAACTTCGTCCACCACGTCGTCCGCGAGACCGGGCACGACGTCGTCGTCCTGGACAAGCTGACCTACGCCGGCAATCGGGACAACCTCGCTGGCCTGCCGGAGGACCGCGTCACTCTCGAGGTGGGGGACATCTGCGACGCGGCCCTGGTGGACCGTCTGGTCGCCGAGTCGGACGCCGTCGTGCACTATGCGGCGGAGTCCCACAACGACAATTCGCTGAACGATCCCTCGCCGTTCATCCAGACGAACATCGTCGGAACCTTCGTCCTCCTCGAGGCGGTTCGCAAGCACGGCAAGCGGTTCCACCACGTGTCCACGGACGAGGTCTACGGCGACCTCGAGCTCGACGACCCGGCGAAGTTCACCGAGACCACCCCGTACAACCCCTCCAGTCCCTACTCGGCCTCGAAGGCCGGCTCGGACCACCTGGTGCGCGCCTGGGTGCGCTCCTTCGGCGTGCAGGCCACGCTGAGCAACTGCTCCAACAACTACGGCCCGTACCAGCACATCGAGAAGTTCATCCCGCGCCAGATCACCAACCTGATCGACGGCGTCCGCCCCCGCCTCTACGGCCAGGGCGTCAACGTCCGGGACTGGATCCACACGGAGGACCACTCCTCGGCCGTGCTGCGGATCCTCGAGCGCGGCGAGATCGGCCGCACGTACCTGATCGGCTCGGACGGCGAGAGGAACAACAGGGAGATCGTGGAGATCCTCCTCGAGCTCTTCGACCGCCCCGCGGACGACTACGACCTCGTCGCCGACCGCCCGGGCCACGACCTGCGCTACGCGATCGACAACACCGCCCTGCGCACCGAGCTCGGCTGGGAGCCGCAGTTCACGGACATCCGCGCCGGTCTGGCGGACACGGTCCGCTGGTACCGCGAGAACGAGGCCTGGTGGCGCCCGGCCAAGGCCGCCGTCGAGGCCACCTACCGCGCCCAGGGCCAGTGAGGGGGCACCGCTGATGCGCATCACCGAGACCGCCATCCCCGGCCTGCTCGTCCTCGACCTCGACGTCCACGGGGACAACCGCGGCTGGTTCAAGGAGAACTGGCAGCGGGAGAAGATCCGCGCCCTCGCCGCCGAGCACCCCCGCTTGGCCTCGCTCGCCCCGGTGCAGAACAACATCTCCTTCAACGACGCCGTCGGCACCACCCGCGGCATCCACGCCGAACCCTGGGACAAGTACGTGGCCGTCGCCCACGGCCGGATCTTCGGCGCCTGGGTGGACCTGCGCGAAGGGCCGTCCTTCGGCGCCGTCGCCACCGTGGAGCTCGGCCCGGAGAAGGCCGTCTTCGTGCCGCGCGGGGTGGGCAACTCCTACCAGACGCTCGAGCCGGACACGGCCTACACCTACCTGGTGAACGACCACTGGTCCGCCGACGCGCAGGGCCAGTACACGTTCCTCAACCTCGCGGACCCGACGGCGGCCATCGCCTGGCCCATCCCGCTCGAGGACGCCGAGCTCTCGGACAAGGACCGCGCCCACCCGATGCTCGCGGACGTCACCCCCATGCCGCCCGCCCCGATCCTCGTGCTCGGCGCCGGCGGCCAGCTCGGCCGCGCCCTCGTGGCCCGCGCCGAGGCCGCGGGGATCCCGGTCGAGGCCCACGGCAGGGACACGTGGGACATGACCGATCCGGCCTCGTGGCCGCGGGAGCACTTCCGCGGCCTGCGCGCCGTGGTCAACGCGTCCGCCATGACCGCGGTGGACGCCGCCGAGACGCCCGAGGGCCGGGCCCAGGCCTGGGCCGTCAACGCGACCGCCGTCGCCGAGCTCGCCCGCCGCTGCGCCGAGGCCGGCGTCCCCCTGGCCCACGTCTCGACCGACTACGTGTTCGACGGCGCCCTCCCCGTGGGGCAGGAGCACCCGGTGGACCACCCGCTTGCGCCGCTGGGCGTCTACGGCCAATCGAAGGCCGCCGGCGAGGCCGCGGTGCGCACCGTGCCGCGGCACTGGATCGTCCGCACCTCCTGGGTGATCGGGGAGGGGAAGAACTTCGTGGCCACCATGGCCTCCCTCGCCGAGCGCGGGATCGACCCGGCCGTCGTCGACGACCAGCACGGCCGCCTCACCTTCGCCGACGACCTCGCCGACGCCCTGCTGCACCTGGTCACCACGGACGCGCCCACGGGCACGTTCCACATGACCAACAGCGGCGACGTGGTCACCTGGCACGACGTCGCCCGGTGGGTCTTCGAGGACACCGGCCACGACGCCGGGCGCGTCTCCGCCACGACCACCGCCGCGTACATGGCCGGAAAGGAGGGCGTGGCCCCGCGGCCGACCAACAGCGCCCTCGACCTCGGGCCCCTGGCGGCCGTCGGCTACACCGCCCCGGATCAGCGCGAACGCCTGCGGACGTACCTGAGGCGCTGACCGCGTCTCGCACGACGAAGCCCCCGCCGGCTTCGGCGGGGGCTTCGTGCGTGGGGGCGATCAGCTGCGCGTGCGGGCCTTGCGGCGTGAACGCCGCCCCTTCCTCGCGGACGAGCCGACGCTCGAGAGGTACTTCTCGTAGGACTTGTGGTACGTGCTCTCGTACCCGTAGCCATAGGAGTAGCCGCCGCCGCGCTGGGAGCGCGCGACGCCGTTCATGACGACGCCCAGCAGATGCGCGTCCACCGCGGCGAGATTCTCCACAGCCGCCTCCAGGTGGTCCTTGCGGGTCCGCCCCTGACGCACCACGAGCACAGTCCCGTCCACGGCCGTGGCCAGGAGGGAGCCGTCCGTGACGGGCAGCAGGGGAGGGGAGTCGACGATGACGAAGAAGTCCTCCGATGCCAGCTTCAGCAGGGCCCGCATGCGCTTCGAGCCCAGCAGCTCCGACGGGTTCGGGGGCGTCCGGCCGGCGGGGAGCAGCGTGAGGTTCGGGATTCCGGTGGCCGCGAGGGCGTCGTCCGGCTGCACCTCACCGGCCAGCACCTCGGCCAGGCCCACGTCGCCCGCCACCTGGAAGAGGTCGTGCTGCCGGGGCCGCCGCAGGTCGGCGTCCACCACGAGGACCCGTTCGCCGGCCAGGGCCAGGGCGCGGGCCAGGTTCGATGCGACGGTCGACTTGCCCTCGGAGGGGTCCGCGCTCGTGAACGAGACGACGCGCGGCGGCTCGTCGACGGAGACGAACTTGAGGTTGGTGCGCAGCGCCCGGATGGCCTCGCCGGCCCGGGGGTCGAGGTCCATGGCCTCCTCGCCCGTGCGGGTCAGGGACTCGTTCTCCGGGACGGCGCCGATCACGCCTGCGCCGGTGATCTCCTTCACGTCGGCGCGGCTGCGCACCTTCACGTCGAGGAGACGACGGAGCACGGCGATGGCGAGCCCGGCACCCAGTCCGGCCACGACGCCCACGAGGACGTTGCGCCGGGTGTCAGGGCTCACGGGGGCAGAGGGCACGCGGGCATCGGACAGCGGCACGACCTCCAGCGGGCTGTTCTTGTCCACGTCCGCCGCCACGTCCGCCGTCGCCTGCAGGGCGCTGTTCGCCAGCTGCGCGGCGGTCTCGGGATCCGTCGAGGTGGCGGTCACCTTGATCATGCTGGACTCGGGGACGAGCACCGCGGAGAGCGAGCCGTCGCCGTCCTGCCCCGTGTCCTGTGCCACGCGTTCACGCACGGCCTCGCTGTTGATCAGGGCGACGTAGGCCTGAGCCCGGCTCTCGGCGGGCAGGTTGCTGGTGATGAGGCTCTGATCTGCAGCCCGGGCGGCGAGGAACCCCTGAGATTCGGACGCGTAGATCCGGGGCTGCAGTGCGGAGTAGCCCCAACCCAACAGACCCCCCACGAGGGCTGCTGCCAGGAGCAGCAGGAGGTTGGCGCGCAGGAGGCGGAAGAAGTCGACGATCGTCACGGGGCACCTCGGGGGTCATGGACGGGGATGCACGGGCCGTTGTGGCCAGGAAACGCACAGGTCCACGGTACCAACACCCACCGTGCGCTCTGAGGCCCCGAGGACGAGGCCCGCCACCGCGCTACGCTGAGCCGAGTATTGCCCGGCGTCCACGAAAGGTTCCGCACCATGCGCCCGAGCACGCCCCGTGACCGGACGGCTGCCCGCGCCATGGGGGCCGTCGCGCCACCCGAGGCCCGGCCTGCCAGGCGTCACGCCTCACTCGGCCTCGTCCCGGACGGTCAGGCCGCGTGGACCCGCTCCCCGTGGAACCCCTTGGTCACGCCGGCCTCACCGCGGCTGTTCGAGGCCGTGCTGGCCATCGGCCTGGTGATGGATGCGTTCACCGCTCCCGGCCTGCCGATCCCGTTCGCGGAGTTCTCCGCCATCCTTCTGCTGCTCCTCGCCTCATTCCGGCAGCCCCGCCGGGACCTGTCCCACTACGGCGTGCTGGCCCTCGTCGCACTGGCCCTGGTGGCGTATCTCGTCGCGGTGACCGTGCACAACGACCTCGACCCCACGCGTCGCGCCACGAGGATCACGCTCCTGATCCTGCTGATCTACGCCATCGCCAGCGAGAGGATCGACATCAAGGGCGTCCTCTACGGGATGACGGCCGGCGCACTGATCAACGTGCCCCTCTTCTACGCGGGCCTGGTCCCGGACGCCTACGGGGGCTACCTCACCGGCTTCCTCGGGGACAAGAACGTCTCCGGCCTCTTCTATGCGCTCCTGCCGGTGCTGCTCGTGGCCACCATGCAACGCATGGGCCCGAAACTCCTCGTGCTGGGTGCCGGCTCCGTCTTGACCTTCCTCACCGGCTCGCGGACCTCGATGGCCGCGTTGCTCTGCGCGGTCGTGTGGATCCTCGTGAGCCCCTACCTGGGGCGGGTCCTGCGTATCGCACTGGGGGTCGTCATGGGTTGGTTCGTCAGCTGGGCCGAGGAGAACCTGGCCGACCTCGGCATCTTCGGAGACCGCACGGGCACGGACTGGTTCCGGGCGCAGATCCAGGCGGCGTCCGTGGAGAAGGTGGCGGAGACGTCCTTCTTCGGCCAGGGCCTCTCCACGGCATTCGTGGACCTGGACCACGTGTCCATGTTCTTCCACAACTCCTACCTGGGTCTCCTGGTCGAGGGCGGCTGGCCGTTCCTGGTCGTGGTGGTCGGCGCCTACCTCTGGCTGTGCCTGCGGCCCTTCGCCCGGACGCACCGCTCGCCTTCCCGTGTCGCCGTCGAAGCGGCCGCCCTCATCATCCTCGTGGCCTCGCTCCAGCTGGGGGAGGTGTTCATCACGATCTTCGGCGCCATTGTGCTCGGTTGCGGACTCCTGCTGAGCGCCCAGGAGGACGAGGAGGACCATGGCGCCCCCGCGAAGGACCGGGCCCACCGCCGCAAGCTGGACCGCATCATCGAGCGGTCCCGACTCGCGGGCCGCTGAACGCGTCGAGCACCACCGGTGCTATCCTGTCCGGGTTGCCCAGGCGAGGGAGCGTGCGCTCCGTGATCGACGAGGCCGCCGCCGCGCGTCAGCATGCTGACCCGCTGCGGCACTGAAGCCCCCTCCTGGCCGCATCCCGCGCCGCCCCCGGCTGCGCGGCCGAGACCCCCACAGGAGGACGCATCATGTCTGACCAGCTCAAGATCAAGGTCACCCGCCGCACCGACTTCGGCAAGGGCGCCGCCCGCCAGGCCCGCCGCGCCGGCCTGATCCCCGCCGTCGTCTACGGCCACGGCCAGGAGCCCGTGCACCTGCTGCTGCCGGCCCAGGAGACCACCCTGGCCGTCCGCAACCCCAACGCCCTGCTCACCGTCGTGAACGAGGCCGGCGAGGAGCACCTGGTCCTGCCCAAGGACATCCAGCGCCACGCCATCAAGGACACCGTGGACCACCTGGACCTCATCGCGGTCCGTCGCGGCGAGAAGGTCATCGTCGAGGTCACCGTGCAGGTCGAGGGCGAGGTCGCCCCCGGCAACGAGTACGTGCTGGACTACGTCACCGTGCCGGTCGAGGCCGAGGCCACCGACCTGCCCGAGGCCGTCACCATCTCCATCGAGGGCCGCGAGGCCGGCGACCATGTGTACGCCACGGACGTGCAGGTCCCCGCCGGCGCCACGCTGCAGCTCGAGGACGACATCGCCATCGCCACCGTCAACGAGGTCCTCGAGCAGGACCTCGGCGACGAGTCCGTGCAGGAGGAGCAGGCCGCCGAGTCTGCCGAGGGCGAGTCCGAGGGCTCCGAGGACTGATCACGCCATGACGACGGGGACCACGCTCATCGTCGGGCTCGGCAATCCCGGGCCCGAGTACGAGCGCACCCGTCACAACGTCGGCCAGATGGTGGCGGATGAGCTCGCCTCCCGCATGGGGGTCGGGTTCACCCGCCACCGGGCCGGCGCCGTGGTGGCCACGGGTCGCCTCGGCATCGGGGGACCGCGGGTCGTGCTCGCGAAGTCCACCGGCTACATGAACGTCTCCGGACGCCCCGTCTCCGCGCTGGCGTCCTTCTACGGGATCGGCCCCGAGGACCTCGTGGTGGTCCATGACGAGCTGGACATCCCGTTCGACACCCTGCGTCTCAAGCGCGGCGGGGGAGAGGGCGGCCACAACGGCCTGAAGTCCATCACCGCCTCGCTCGGCACGAAGGACTACGCCCGCGTGCGCGTCGGCATCGGCCGCCCCCCGGGCCGCATGGACGTGGCCGACTTCGTGCTGCGCCCCTTCACCAAGCCCGAGCAGGACGTCCTGCCGCTGCACGTGGACCGCGCGGCGGACGCCGTCGAGAAGCTCGTCACGGACGGTCTCGAGCCCGCCCAGCAGGCGTTCCACTGACCTCCCGCCCCGCGACATCCTCGACGGGGGCTCAGCCCCACGCTCAGGGGGCCGGGGTCACGGCACGGGCCAGAGCGTCCGCGATGGTCTCCAGGGCGGGATCCATGATCTGGATCATCTCCGCGTACCCCTCCACCGGCCCGCGGAACGGGTCCACGACGTCGAGGGGCTGGGCGGTCGACCGCGCGAGGGCCCGGTGGCGGGCCGCCTCGGCGGCGAAGGCACGCACTCCGCGACCGGCCGGGATCCAGTCCCGCCCGTCCCGCTGGTCCATCGCGCGGACCAGCGCCGCGAGCTCCAGCACGGTGAACACCCGCGCGACGGCCTGCGGCACCTCCCGCAGCGCGAAGCGCATGTGGTCCTGAGCCGCGGCCAACACCAGATCCGCCTCCGCCACCATGAACGGCTGCAACGCGGCGGGACGGTGGCCTTCCAGCCCGGTGACGCCGGCCTCGGCGCCGAGCCGCACGAGCGGCGGCGGCACCGTCAGGGCCTGGTTCGGCTGGGAGCCGGCGCTGCCGACCTCCACCCGGCCGGGGACCAGAGCCGCCAGCCGGCCCTGCAGGGCCCGGCTCGCATAGGCCGAGCGGCACACGTTGCCGGTGCACACGATGAGCACGGCGTCCGGCGAGGGGAGGGCCCGGCGCCCCCGCCGGGCAGGCGGAGCCGAGCTCGACAGCGCCGGGCGACGGGAGAACGAGATCAACCGCGCGCGGCTCCGCCATCACGCTCGAGCCACGAGGACAGCGCCCGGGCCTGGCGATCGACGACCTTGCCGACCATCGGCTCGGCCTTCGCGGCGAGCTTCGAGCCCACCAGCGGGATCCGGCAGACGAGGGTGCCGTCCACGGAGAACTGGGAACCCTCACCGGCGGCGGTCAGGCGGAGGGCGCCGTCCGCCGTCGCCTTGGCGGAGGGCACGGTGATGGTGGTGGTGCCGGCGCGGGAGCCGTCCGCGGCGGGCGCGTCCCAGCGCTCCACCTGCTCCACCTGGAGGGCGGAGCCGATGAGCTTGCGGGCCATGTCCGGGACCCGATCCGGGATACGGTCCGCGGGCAGGGAGCGCACGGCGGTGACGGTCATCGCGCCCTCCGGGGAGCCCTCCACGGAGAACGAGACCAGGGAGCCGCCGAAGGACTCGACCACGGAACGGTGGAAGTCCTCGGACGCCAGGGCGGCTGCCACGGCCGCCGGCGGGTGCGGGATGGACTGCTGAGCGGAAAAGGCCACGGTGTCTCCTCGGGGTCAAGTCGGGCCGCGCCCGGCGGGCCGTGAGAGGGCCTGCACCGGTTCGCCGACGGCGATAGGCGCCCATCCCTCACCTTATATGCTGGCCTCCGCGACCCGGGTCCCGTGCACGGCGCCGGGACCGGCCGCGCGACCCCTCGTGAACCCCCTGGAAGGTGTGTCCGCCATGTCGGCACTCTGGGCCGTGGCCCTCATCATGCTCCTGAGCGGGACGGCGAAGCTCCGTTCCGGCGAGGACGTGCAGGCCACGTTCACCCGACTCAGGGTGCCCCGCCCGTTCGCGGCCCCCGCCCTGGCGCGCGCGTTCCCCTGGCTCGAGCTGCTGCTCGCCGCCGCCCTCCTGCAGCCCTTCACCCTGCTGCGTCCCGTCGTCGGCCTGGTGGCCGTGGCCCTCTTCGCCGCCTTCCTCGCGCTCGTGGTCCGGGCCCAGGACGACGGCGTCTCGTGCGGCTGCTTCGGCGAGGCATCGGCCGCCCCGATCTCCCGCACCACCGTGGTCCGCAACGTCGTCTTCCTGGCCCTCGCCGTCCTGGCCCTGGCCGAGGGGATCGTCTCGCTGACGGTGCACGGCGCGGGCCTGGCCTGGCAGCCGCTCACCGCCTTCGGCGCCGGGGCGTGGGCGTGGGCCCTGCTCGTGTCCGTGCTGCTCGCGACCGCCGCGTTCCTGGCCGGGCGCGAGTCCGTCCCGGCCGCACCCGACGCCG
>NZ_KV824976.1:0-5395 GCF_001816085.1 Micrococcus sp. HMSC31B01 | reverse complement strand
GGGCGGCGCCGGCACGGCGGCGCCCGCGCTCGCGGTCTTGGGCCAGGTCCACCGTCCCCCGAGCTCGGAGGGGAACGCGAGCCACACCGGGTGCAGCGCCCGCCCGCCCTCGGGGGCGAACATCGCGTACTCCGTGGCCCCCCAGCCGATGCGGCCGTTGGTGGCCACGAAGCCCGGGTGTCCCTCGCTCATGGCGGCCTCCACCGCCGTGTAGTCCGCGTCCACCAGGTCGGCGGCGGACGGGCGCTCGCCGGCCAGGGTGTGGCACCGGGCGGCGAAGGTGGAGGCGAGCTCCTCGAGATAGACGTCCAGCGCCTCGCCGGCCAGCCCGAGCACCTCGGCCGCGTCGAGGACGAAGCGGTCGACGGCCACCGCGTCCGGATCCCCGGCACGGCACACCGAGTCCGGATCCACGCCGAGGTGCTCGAGCGGGAGGGCACGCGCGGTGAACGTCCACCGCACCCCGCCCAGGGTGAGCGTGTAGGCGTGGCGGCCGGCGTCGTCGACCCGCTCGCCGCGCACCGGCGTCAGGAGCCGCTCATGGGTGAACTCGCGGATCGCCTTGGCGACGAGCAGCCGGTGGGCGTGCCGGGCGGTCGGCGCCGTCAGCGCGTCCAGGCGGGACGGGGAGGACGGGGGGACGGGGGTCATGCGGACACCTGCCTGTCGGGGGTGAGGAGGAGCGGGGGCTCGGGGAGGGTGAGGTCCAGCCCGGCGGCGAGGACGCCGATCCGGCTGGCAGTGAAGGACTCGGGCGTGGCGATCGAGAGCATCGCCGTCTTGGATCCCAGCGCCACGGGACCGAGCTCCGTGAACCCGGCGGCCAGGTTCTTCGCCCGGATGGCGGCGTTGCGCTCGTCCGGCTCGACGACGACGCGCCGCGCCCCCGGCTGGGCCAGGCACCAGCGCACCACCGCGGCCATCACCAGGTCCGTGGTCCCGGGCACCGGGGTGTCCGTCGGGGCGACGAGCACGTGCAGGCCGACGTCGCCGGGCGCGCCCGCATACCGTCCGGCCAGCTCCGAGTGGGCCGGGTCGTAGACCTCCACCAGGAAGGTCGCAGTCCCGTCCACGAGCCCCACGTGCGCGTGGTGGTGCGGGTGCGCGGCGATCGCCTCGTACTCGGCCACGACGTCGGCCAGACCCGCCTCCGTCATCTCCCAGTACACGGCGTGCGGGGACGTCACCCACCGGTGCAGCAGCGGATGGTCCTGCGCGCCCACGGGACGGAGCTCCACACGACGGGCCGCGCTCGCGGCCGCACCGTCCACGGTGGTCTGCGGCGGCGTCACGGCGCTCACCGGACGCCCGCCGCGACGGCACCGAAGTCCTGGAACGCGATCGACTCGGCCTGCGCGTAGACCTCACGGCCGGCGATCGTGCTGAGGATGCGGCCGCTGTGCTCCGCCGCCATGCCCAGGTCCGGGCCGGTGAGCCCCAGGGGCTGTTCGGCGGTGTTGTGCACGAAGATCCGGCGGCCGCTCACGTCGATCGCGTGGTCCGCGTTCGCCGTCGTCCGACCGTCCTCCGCGCGCAGCAGGTGCCGCACCGGCTCCAGGAACGGATGGTCCGGGTGGCGGTAGCCCGTGCCCGCGACGACACGGTCCACCACGTGCCGCCCGGTCACCCCGGTCTCCTCGTCGCGCAGGGTGACCTCCACCCGGGGCGCACCCGGGCCCGCGACCAGGCGGGCGTCCGCCACCGACGTGCCCGGCCACAGCCGGGCCGGGTCCAGCGGACCCACCTGGCGCTCGTACAGCGCGTGGTAGACGTCCTCGATCGTGTACTCGCTGATCCCCTTGTACAGGGACCGGTGGGATGCGTTGATCTCATCCCGCCGCGCCCGGGGCAGAGTGGCGAAGTGCCGCTCATAGTCCAGCGAGGTCAGCTCGAGCGTGAGCTGGCCGACCTCCATGCCGAAGAACCGGGGTGAGCGCGTGACCCACGTGAGGTCCGGGTGGCCCGCGTTCAGCAGGTCCAGGGCGCACTCCGCCGCCGACTGGCCGCTGCCCACTACCAGGACCGACCCGGCCCCGGCGATGTCCTCGCGACGGCCCATGTACTCACCCGTGTGCACCACGGGGGACGCGCCGACCCGGGCCGACTCCTCCGCGACGCGCGCGAGCGGCGCGGGCAGGGACGGCACCGTGCCCGTGCCCACCACCACGTGGTCGGCCCGGTGCGTGCTGGTCCCGGCCGCGGAGGCCGCCTCCACCACGAACTCGTCCGCCTGATCGTCCCACCGCACCGCCGTCACCGTGGTCGCGTAGGCGATGCCGGGCAGCTGGGCTGCCACCCACGCGCAGTAGTCCGAGAACTCCCGCCGCAGCGGGTACCAGGAACCCCGGATGTAGAAGCGGTGCAGCCGGCCCATCGCCTTGAGATACGCCAGGAACGAGTACGGGGAGGTCGGGTCCGCGAACGTCACCAGGTCCGCGAGGAACGGCACCTGGATCTGCGCGCCCGGCAGCATCATGCCCGGGTGCCACACGAACGCGTCGCGGCTCTCCACCACCTCCACCTCGACGTCGGGCAGCGGGTGGGCCAGCGCGGCCAGGCTCAGGTTGAACGGGCCCAGCCCGATCGCGAGCACGCGGCGGGGGGACGTGGACGCCGGGCTCATGCGCACACCTGCTCTCCGTGCTCGTCCACGCGCGCCGCGGACGGACGTGGCCCCGCCGAAGCGGGGAGCGTGCAGGACACGGCGACCGACGGGCCATGCGGACGGGTCCGCGCCACCCCGCGACACCGATGACGGCTCGCCCGCACCGCGTCGACGTGCCGCAGCGCCGCCTCCTCCACGACGTCGACCAGCTCCTCCAGCTCGCCCGAGGTGACCGCGGGGTTCAGGATCGTGAACTTCAGATGGGGCACCCCGTCCACCACTGTCGTCGCGATCAGCGCGCGCCCGCCGGCCACCAGCTCCCGGTGCGTCGCCGCCTGCACCGCCGTGCACTCCTCCTCCGACAGTCCCTCGGCCCGCACCCGGAACAGCACTGTCACCAGCGTCGGATCCTCCAGCACCGCGAACGTCGGCCGGGCCCGCAGGATCCCGCACGCCTGCCGCGTGCGTTCGCGCGCCCCCGCGAACAGGGACACCACCGCCTCGGCCCCATGCTCACGCAGCGTCAGCCACAGCTTGAGCGAGTCGAACCGGCGGCTCGTCTGCAAGGACCGATCCGCCAGGTTCGGATGGACGCTGTCCTCCGGGTTCAGGTAGTCCGCATGCACCGTCACATGGCGCAGGCTCTCGGCGTCCCGCACCACCAGCGCGCTGCAGGCCAGCCCCACGTAGAACGTCTTGTGGAAGTCCATCGTCACCGAGTCCGCACGGTGCAGCCCCGGCAGCTCGTGGCGCGTCGCCGCGCTCGCGGCGAGGATCCCGCCCACGGCCGCGTCCGCATGGACCCACATCCCGTGGCGTTCGGCGACGTCGGCGATGGCCGGCAGCGGGTCGATGGCGCCGCGGTCGGTGGTCCCCAGCGTCGCGACGACGGCCATCGGCACGGCACCGGCGGCCACCTCACGTTCGACCGCCTCGGCCAGGGCCCCGGGGTCCAGACGCCCGGCGGCGTCGGTGGGGACGACGACCACGGCGTGGCGACCCAGCCCGAGCAGGCCGGCTGCCTTGGCGATGCTGTAGTGCGTGGCGGCGCTGACGAAGACGCGCAGCGAGCCGAGCACCTCGGCGGGCAGGTCGGCGAGCCCGGCGTGGCCGGTGAGGCGCTGCACGGCGCGGCCGCGGGCCAGCGTCATGGCCTGCAGGTTGGAGGCCGACCCTCCGGAGGTGAAGACGCCGTCGCCCGCGGCGAACCCGCACCAGCGTCCGACCTCGGCCAGGAGCCGCTGCTCCATGAGCGCCGCGGAGCGGGCCTGGTCCCAGGACTCGACCGCCGTGTTGAGCGCCCCGAGCACGGTGTCCGCTGCGGTGCTGGAGAGCAGGACCGGGCAGTTGAGGTGAGCGGCATAGCGCGGGTGGTGGTAGGCGGTGGTCTGGTGGGCGTAGAGCTCCGCGACCTCGGCGAGGGCGTCGTCGAGGCTGCCCGTCGGCTGCGAGAAGTCGACGGCGCCGACGGCGTCGGCCAGGTGCGTCGACGGGGTGTCCGGGTGGACCCCCGCGCGGTCGTAGGCGGTGTCGACGGCCACCCGGGCCGCCCTGCCGGTGGCGTCGAGGTAGGCGGCGGGATCGCCGAGTCCGAACAGGCGAGGGAGCATGGGAGGGCCTTCCGTGAGGGGGTCGTCGGCTCCGGGCGGCGTGCGCCACGGACGTCCCGCACAGTAGGAAAGCCTTACCTAAGAAAGCAAATACGCAACAATGACGTGACGTATTCAAAGGGAGGACTCCAGCAAAGGTGAGGCTCACCTATGCTGACCGGATGACGAGCTCCTCCGTCCTCCCCCCGCCTGCCGCCCGTCCCTCGCGTGTCGAGGCCCTGCAGATGAAGGCCTACCGCGGGCTCGCGGCCCTCGGCCAGGCGATGCCCGTTGACCGCGACGAGTATCCGCAGTGGACCATGACGGTCCGCGCCACGTGGCTGCTCGCCCCCCGGCTGCGTCGTCTCACGTTCGCCGCGGAGGAGTTCCGCACGTTCACCCCGCAGGGCTGCGACGAGTACTTCGGGCTGCTCACCCCGCCCCCGGGGCGGGCGCTCGTGATGCCCGATCCCGCGGCGCTCAATGCGCGGCGAGCGGTCGGGCGGATCCCCGAGGACGTGCGGCCGGATCTGCGGTGGTACACGGTCGCCGAGCACCGGCCCTCCGTCGGTGAGATCGACGTCGACGTCGTCGTGCACGACCATGCGGGCCCCGCCGGCACGTGGGCGCGCACCGCACGTCCGGGCGACGTCGCCGGCTTCCGCACCGGGACGGGCGCCTATCGTCTGCCGGCGGCGGGGGAGTCGCACCTCGTGGTGGGGGACGAGACCGCAGTCCCGAGCATCGCCGCCGCCCTCGCCGCGCAGCGTCGCACGCCGCACGGGGGCCGGATGGACGTCGTCCTGGAGGTGCCCGGCCGTGACCACGTCCCCGCCCTCGAGGTCCCGGAGGGCGCCACGCTCACGGTCCTGCACCGCGGAGACGCCGTGCCGGGCGCCCTGCTCATGCCGCACCTCGAGGACCTCCCCGCCGCGCCCCGCGACCACGTGTGGACGTGCGGCGAGCAGTCGCTCGCGACGGCGGCGCGGCGGGTGATCGTCCGCCGCGGCATCGCACCGAAGCGCGCGATCATGTTCAGCGGCTACTGGCGGGTGGACGGCCCGCGGCTCTGATCCCGTCCGACGGTCGGCGTCCGTGCTCCGAGCACGAGGCCGACCGCACGCCCCGGAACGACGAAGGGCCCCTCCGCCAGGAGGGGCCCTTCGTGTGGGAGCGGATGACGAGATTCGAACTCGCGACC
>NZ_KV824975.1:0-10102 GCF_001816085.1 Micrococcus sp. HMSC31B01 | reverse complement strand
CGCCGTCGACGCGCTGGAGGCGGCCCTCGCCGCCGGCCTGGACCCGGAGGCCGACGCCCCCCGCACCCGCGTGTCCACCGCCGCCGGGCAGCTGCTGCAGATGCCCTCGACGCGCGGGAGCGAGGTCGGCACCAAGCTGCTCACCCTCACGCCGGACAACCCGGAGCGCGGACTGCCGGTCATCCAGGGCGTCTACGTGCTGTTCGGCGCCCCGGGCACCCCCGGCCAGGCACCGCGGGCCGTGCTGGACGGCGTCGAGCTGACGGGCCTGCGCACCTCCGCGGTGTCCGCGCTCGGGGTGCGGCTGCTCGCGGACGCCTCGCCCCGGCACCTGGTCGTGTTCGGCACGGGCGTGCAGGCGTGGGAGCACGCGCTCACCTTCCAGGACGTGTTCGGGCTGGAGTGGGTGTCCGTGGTGGGCCGCGACGCCGACCGGGCCGCCGCCCTGGCCGCGCGCATCGAAGCGGAGCTGGGCGTGACCGCGAGCACCGCGGACTCGGAAGCCGTGGCGGAGGCGGACGTCGTGGTGACGTGCACGGCCGCGATGGCCCCGCTGTTCGACGGGACGCTCGTGCCGGAGCACGCGACGGTCGTGGCGATGGGCTCGCACACCACGGACGCCCGCGAGACCGACGACGCCCTGGCCCGCCGTGCGACCGTGGCGGTGGAGTCGCGGGACTCGGCCGCCCGCGAGGCCGGGGACGTGACCCTCGCGGTGGCCTCCGGCGCGCTGGCCGGGATCGAGGACACGGTGACGCTGGCCGAGCTCGTGGCCGGGACCGCGCGTCGTCAGGAGGGTGAGCCCGCCCTGTTCGTCACCACCGGCATGCCCTGGCAGGACCTGGTGGTGGCGAGCGCGGTGGCGCGGGTGGTGCTGGGCTGAGCCGGGGCGGCCGGGTCCGGCTGCCGGACCGAGGGCGTGTCCCGGCGACTGACGGCGAGGAGGACGAGGGCGCCGGCGAGCCCGACCAGATTTCTCGCCACGAGCGGGGCGCGGCCGGCCTCCGCGGTGTCGGCCCAGTCGAGCACGCCCCGTCTGGATAGAGTGACTCGCGCCACCCTCTTCACTGCAAGGCAGGACACATGATCGACGCACCCCTCGCCCAGCTCGCTGAGACGTACGCCCGTGACGTGCGGCTCGCCTCCACGAGCGGGGTCTCCGCCGAGCCGGAGGCGCAGCTGACGGTCCCGGTCTCCGAGTTCCTGCGCGCGTTCTCCTCCGTCACCGGGATTGGGGACCTCAGCCTGCTGCGAGAGGCCCAGCTCGACGGCGTGCGCCCGGACTTCGCCGCCCTGATCGACGGTCGCCCCTGCGGATGGGTGGAACTCAAGGCACCCGGCCACACGGTCATCGGAGAGAAGTGGCGCGGCCGGGAGAAGGGCCAGTGGGACCTGCTCTCCCAGCTGGACGCGCTGCTCGTCTCGAACGGAGACGAGATCGCCCTCTATGTCTCCGGCTCCCTTGTGGACACCGCGTTCCTGCCCGTCGACGGCGTCGCAGGCTGGGACGCGGACCGCCTGCGCACCGTCCTGGAACAGTTCACCCTGGCCCAGCCCCGGCCGATCACCCGAGTGAGCCAGCTCGCGGACCGCCTGGCCCCGCTGGCCCGCTTCCTTCGAGAGCGCCTCCAGGAAGGCCTGTCCAACAACTACCGCTCGGTGCGGGAGGCGAAGGCGGCCTGGGACCACACGGTGCACCACACGACCACGGACGCCCAGTTCGCCGGCGACGTCGCCCAGGTGGTGGCCTACTCCATGGCCATCGCCGGTCTCTCCGGCCAAGCGGACCGGAACGCCGACGGCGTGGTGACGCTCGAGGAGGCCAAGCACGCCCTGGAGACGGCCCACCGCAACGTGCTGGCGGCGTCCCTCGGACCGATCATCGGCATCCCGGCGCTCATGGAGTACATCGCCCCGGAGGTCGGGGCCATCATGCGGCTGGTGTCCAGCATGGACGTGGCCGCCATCGAGCGCTCCACGGACTCCCGTGGTGAGCCGTGGCTGTGGTTCTACGAGGACTTCCTCCAGCGCTACGACCCGGCCGCCCGTAACCGGGCGGGTGTCTACTACACGCCGATCAGTGTGGTGCAGTGCCAGGTGCGCGTGGTGGACGCGCTGCTGCGGGAACGTTTCGGTCAGACCCTGGGCTTCGGTGCCCCCTCGGTGGTGACGCTGGACCCCGCGACGGGCTCCGGCACCTACCCGCTGGCGGTCATCGACCGCGCGGAGGCAGCAGCCCGGGAGGAACGCGGCCCGGCGGGGGTGGCCCAGGTGGCCAAGAACCTCACGAAGAACCTGCTGGCCTTCGAGCTGCTGCCCGGCCCATACTCGGTGGCGCACCTGCGCATCGGCCAGCGGCTCGCTGAGGCGCAGGGTCACGCCTTCCAGGCGGAGGAGATCGGCGTGTACCTGACGGACACCCTGGAGGACCCCTCGGCGGGCATGGCGGAGGGGTTGTTCGGCGACGCGCGGGTCCTCGCCGAGGCCGCCGAGGCGGCCCGCCAGATCAAGCGGGACCGGCGCATCACCGTGGCCATCGGCAACCCGCCCTATGACCGGGTGACCTCCGGCACCGGCGGCTGGGTGGAGCACGGGGACGGCGAGGACGCGCTGTTCGACGACGTGATCGGCCCCGCCCAGGAGCAGGGAGTGATCTTCTCCGCCCAGGCCTCGCTGTACAACCTGTACGTGTATTTCTGGCGGTGGGCCATCTGGAAGGCGTTCCAGCAGGACCCCGGGGACCAGGCGATCATCTCCTTCATCACGGCGTCCTCGTGGCTGACCGGCCCGGCCTTTGTGGGTCTGCGCGATCTGGCCCGTCGGACGGCCAGTGAGATCTGGGTGATGGACCTGGGCGGCGAGGGCCGCGGGGCACGCCAGGAGGAGAACGTCTTCGACATCCAGACCCCGGTGGCGATCGTGACTCTGGTGCGCACCGGCAAGGCCGCCCGGGAAGCGTCCGTGTACTACCGGCGCTTCCGGGGCACGCGCGCGGAGAAGTTCGCGGCCCTGGACGAGGTGGCCCGGTTGGATCCCGACGACGGCACATGGGAGTGCCTACCCGGTGGGGCGGGCGACCCCTTGGCACCGGCCAGCGGCGGGGAGGACTGGGCGGCGATGCCCGCCCTGGCGGACCTCTTCCCCTGGCAGCAGCCCGGGATCAAGTACAACCGCGCCTGGCCCGTGGCCCCGGATCAGGACACTCTGCAACGGCGGTGGCGAGAGCTGTTGGCTGACCCGTCCGCGGACGCCCGTGCGGAGAAGTATGTGACGGGCCACTCTGGGCGCACCATCCACACCGCCGTGAGCGGCCTGACCCCCTTGGCGGCGCTGCCCGCCGACGCTGAGCACCGGCCGATCACACGGGTGGCGTGGCGCTCCTTCGACCGCCAGTGGACCTTCGACGATCCTCGATTGATCAACTTGGAACGCCCCGCTTTGTGGCAGGCGCTCTCGGACCGCCAGCTGTTCTTTGTCTCCCCCAAGACGGCCCGCATCAGCGGTGGCCCCGCCGTGACCGTGGCGACGGCGGTGCCAGATCTGCACTACTTCGTCGGCTCCTACGGCGGCAAGGACGTCATCCCCCTCTACCGGGACGCTGAAGCCGCCCAGCCCAACGTCACCGGCGGGCTGCTCCCGCTGCTGGGGGAGCGCTACGGCCGAGAGGTCACGCCGGAAGACCTGGCCGCCTACGTCATGGGCATCGCCGGCCATGACGCCTACGTCCAGCGGTTCGACGAAGCCCTCGAAGGCAGCCCCGTCCGCGTGCCGCTGACGGTCGACCCGGCCCTGTTCGCCCGTGCCGTGGAGCTGGGTAAGCGTCTGCTGTGGCTGCAGACCTACGGGGAGCGGTTCACTGGTGTAGACCGCCCCGCCGGCCGCGTACCCCGCATTCCTGGCCTGGGTTGGGAAGCCCCCGTGACGGCCTTGCCTGCCTCCCCGCGGGCCGTGTCCTACGACCCTGCAACCCAGCGGCTAAAGGTGGGGGACGGCGTCGTCACCGGCGTGAGTCCGGAGGTCAGGGCCTTCGCCGTGTCCGGCATGAACATCCTGGACAAGTGGCTCGGCGCCAGGACGGCCACCGGCATCGGCCGCGCCGCCGGCAAGGCAGCCACCCCGCTGGACCGTATCCGCCCCACCGAGTGGGCAGACGAGTGGAACGACGAGCTGCTCGATCTGCTCCGAGTGCTGACCGAGACCGTGTCACTGGGTGGCGACCAGGCAGACCTCTTGGACGAGATCCTCGCCGGCGACCTGATCCCGGCGAGCGAGCTCCCCGAACCGACCCCGGCCGAACGGAAGGTTCCCAAGACGATCAAGCGGGACTTCTCCACTGCGCAGGAGGAGATGTTCTGATGGACGCTGCGAACGTCATCGCCCTCGTGGTCTCCGTGTTGGCGCTCCTGGCCGCGGCATGGTCCGCCGTGGAGTCGTGGCGGTTGCGCCAGATCGAGAAGGGCCGCGACGAGCGGCAGGACCTGCGCGAAAAGCAGGAACAGGCACGCCAGGTCGCCGCGTGGATGTGCGTCGCCGCCCGGATCAATGACGAGTTCGGCGCCCCACCCACGCGGCGCTGGTTCCTCGCCGTGGAGAACTCCTCCCAGGTCCCGGTCTACGGGGCACGGGCCACGGTGGCGTCGAAGTATCCCGTTCCCGATCTCACCGCCGCCATGCTGCCTCCAGGACGCACCTACTTCGAACTGAGCAAGAACGAGTGGGGCTACGGCGTCCAGGCGGATGAACTGGACGTGGTCCCCCGGCCGCTGACCAACGCCGAACGGTTCCGGGTGACCGCCTTCACCTTCACCGACGCCGCTGGCGACCGCTGGTCCCGCGACCACCAGGGTCGGCTCTCAGCGACAAGTGGGAAAGAGTCTGAAGCGACTGATTGAGGGACAGGCAGGCAAGGGACCTGGACCAGCTCCATGCACAGCTCCGAGCCGACCACCCGCAGGCGGTGCCGGAGCAGCTCGAGTTCCATGGCCTGCGGTGTTTAACGGCAAGGACGACTGGACTGCCGCCCCCGTCGGCGTCCGCGCATGGGCCAGCCAACGCGCCGTCGAACTCATCGCCGCGCACACCCCGTGGTTCGGCTTCCAGGGTGTCGACGTCGACAGGCTGCGTCAGCGGCCTGGATGGGAAGACGCCAAACCGCACATCGTGGTGTCCGCTCAGCTCTTGAACCGCGTGCACCGGAGGACGTCCCTGCGTGCGGACGGCCTCCTGGTGATCGCCGATGACCACCACCTCCGCGATGACAGCCGTCTGACCTACCGACGCATGCGAGCCGCCTCGGTCCAGGGCCTCTCCGACGGAGCACTCGACCACCTGTTGGACACGATGTACTTCGGCCCTTCGAACCAGAGCCGCCTGCTGCAGGCCGTGGACGTCCTGACGTACTTCGAGCAGCGCCGCCGCCATGTCACTGAGCGCCACCGCGATGCCGTTCGCCGAATGAACGCCATCGGCCGATCGCTGAACAAGATCCGTCAGCACTCTTACGTCTGGACCCCTTGAACGCAGACACACGAAACCCCCGCTCGAAGGCGGGGGTCCGGTTGGACGGAAGACGCCGAAGCGCGTCCCGTGATGTCCAGTGTACTCGCCTCTGAGGACTCCCGACAGGGACATCCCGTTCGGGACCACGCCGCTCCACCCCGCCTCCCCGCTTGGACGCCCCCACTACCCTGGATCCCATGCCCGACCCCCCGCAGCCCCCCGCCGTTCCCGCGCACCCGGACCACTTCGGCTTCGAGGTGACCCACCGCCTGGAGACCCCCGGGCACGACGGCGCCCCGCTGGGCCGCACGGGCGTCATCACCACGCCGCACGGGCGGATCCAGACCCCGGCGTTCATCCCGGTGGCCACGCAGGCCACGGTCAAGGCGGTGCTGCCGGAGTCGATGAAGGACCTCGGCGCGCAGGCGCTGCTGGCCAACGCGTATCACCTGTACCTGCAGCCCGGCGACGACCTCCTGGACGAGGCCGGCGGCCTCGGCGCGTTCATGAACTGGCCCGGGCCGACCTTCACGGACTCGGGCGGCTTCCAGGTGATGAGCCTCGGCTCGGGCTTCAAGAAGGTCATCGACATGAAGGGCCCCGGCGCGCCCGAGGGGCAGGGCGCCGACGACGCCGTCGCCCCCGGCAAGGAGCGCCTGGCCAACGTCGACGACGACGGCGTCTGGTTCAAGTCCCACCTCACCGGGGACCGGCACCGGTTCACACCGGAGGTGTCCGTGGGCATCCAGCACAACCTCGGCGCGGACATCATGTTCGCGTTCGACGAGCTGACCACCCTGCACAACTCCCGCGGCTACCAGGAGGAGGCGCTCGAGCGCACCCGCCGCTGGGCCCAGCGCTGCCTCGACGAGCACGCCCGCCTCACCGGGGTCCGTGCTTCGCGGCCGTACCAAGCGCTGTTCGGCGTGATCCAGGGCGCCCAGTACGAGGACCTGCGCCGCAAGGCCTGCCGCGACCTCGCGGCGATGCGGGCCGAGTTCCCGGCCGCGGGGGAGCTCGACGGCGTGACGTCCGGCTTCGACGGCTACGGCGTCGGCGGGGCCCTGGAGAAGGAGAACCTCGGGACCATCGTGGGCTGGTGCGCGCAGGAGCTGCCCGAGGACAAGCCGCGCCACCTGCTCGGCATCTCCGAGCCCGATGACCTGTTCACCGCCGTCGAGAACGGCGCCGACACCTTCGACTGCGTCTCCCCCACCCGTGTGGCCCGCACCGGCGCGTTCTACACCCGCGACGGGCGCTACAACCTGCCCGGGGCGAAGTACCGCCGCGACTTCGGGCCGCTGGACCCCGAGTGCGACTGCTACACGTGCGCCCACTACTCGCGCGCGTACCTGCGGCACCTGTTCAAGGCGAAGGAGATGGTGGCGCACACGCTCCTCTCCATCCACAACGAGCGGTTCACGGTCTCGCTCGTGGACCGGATCCGCGCGGCCATGCAGGACGGGACGTTCGCGGAGCTCAAGGCTGAGACCCTCGGCCGGTACTACGCCCCGAAGGGCTGAGGGGTGCTGGGTGCGCCGGCACACGCCAGCACGCTGCGACGGGCGCGAGCCAGCACGCTGCGACGGCGCGAGCCAGACGTTTCTGCTGTCCAGAGCGGCCCTTCGCGACCGATTCGTCTGGCTCAGCGCCGCTCGGACGCGTGGGGGACGTGAGCCAGACGATTCGGCGGCTCCTGCACAGGGCCGCGGGCGCAGCTCACCCTCCACGGCCCTCGCGGTCGCGGCACCGTGTCCGCCCATGGAAGGAGAGGGTGGCGGCATGGTCGCCCCTCCTCCGCACCACGACGCCGCCCCCAGCCCCGTCTTCCCGGTCGCCGCGGGGCTGCAGGCCGGCCTGACGGCCTCGCAGCTGCGCGGCCCCCGATTCGACGCCCCGCACCACGGGCTGCGGCACACCGCCGGGGGTCAGCCCTCACTGGCCGACGTCGTCCGCGCCCTCCAGCGGACGAACCCCGGCACCGCGGCCACCCACGCCACCGCCGCTCGCCTCTGGGGGATGTGGCTGCCGCGGCAGTGGGAGCGCGGCCCCATCCATCTGGCGCGCACGCGGGCCGAGGGCGGGGCGCCGCGCCGCAGCGGCGTCGTCGGGCATGAACTGCACCCGCAGGACCCCGTGCTGGTGCGTGCCCGGGTGCGGATCACGACGCCGGCCGCCACCTGGGCGGCGCTGGCGCAGCTGGGTCTGCCGTTGGCCGACGTCGTCGCCGCCGGGGACAGCCTGCTGCAACGGGCTGACGGCCCGGCGGGCCGACGTCGTCCCGGCGACCATCCACGGTGCACCGTGCGTGATCTGGAGGCGGAGGTGCTCCGGGTGCGTGGGCGGCGAGGGACGCGGACCCTGCGGGCGGCCCTGCCGCTGCTCAGGGACGGCGCGGATTCGCGGGCCGAGACGCTCCTGCGACTGGCGCTGACCGACGCGGGCGTGCCGGGGCCGGAGGTGAATCCGCTGCTTCTGCTGAGTGACGGGTCCACCGTCCGGCCGGACCTGGTGTGGCGCGAGGCCCACGTCTGCGTGCAGTACGAGGGCGATCATCACCGGACGGACCCGCGGCAGTGGCGCCGTGACATCGAGCGCGACCGCCGGATGCAGGCCGAGGGGTGGATCGTGCTGCGCGTGACCGCCAGCGTCTTCACTCGGCGCGGTCTCGACGCCCTGCTGCGCGACCTCGCCGCCCACCTGCGGCTCCCTCTGCCTGCGTGAGCCAGACGAATCGGCCGCCGAGCCAGACGAATCGGCGGCAGGGGGGCGTGCGCACCAGCAGAAATCTCTGGCTCACGCCGCCGCCCCCGCTCGCGTCATCTCACACGAACGCGCCGACCCCCGTGATCTCGCGGCCGATGATCAGCCCCTGCACGGTCTCGGTGCCCTCGTAGGTGTGGATCGCCTCGATGTCCGCGAAGTGGCGGGCCACCTCGTTCTGGATGAGGATGCCGTTGCCACCGAGCAGGTCGCGCGCGTTCGCGGCGATGGACCGCGCGGCGCGCGTCGCCGAGTACTTGGCCATGGACGCCATCGGCCCGGTGAGCCGTCCCTCGTCCTCGAGCCGGGTCGCACGCAGCACGAGCAGCTGCACCTGGGTGAGCTGGGAGAGCATCTCGGCCAGGCGGGTCTGCACGCTCTGGGCGGCGGCCAGCGGTCGGCCGAACTGGACGCGCTGCCCCGCGTAGTGCACCGCCGCCTCGTAGCAGCCCACGGCCTTCCCGAGGGCGGACCACGCGACCCCCACGCGCGTGGCGAAGAGGACGCGGGAGGTGTCCTTGAAGGAGCGGGCCTCGGGCAGGACGTCGGCGTCGGGCACGAACACGCCGTCGAGGGTGATGTGGGCCTGGTCGATGGCCCGCAGCGCGACCTTGCCCTTGATGACCTCGGCCGTGTAGCCCTCGGACTCCTGGCGCACGATGAACCCGCGGACCTTCTCGTCCTCGGCGCTGCGCGCCCACACCACGGTCACCCCGCCGGCGGCCCCGTTGCCGATCCACTTCTTGTGCCCGTGCAGCCGCCAGCCGCCGTCGACGCGCTCGGCGCGGGTCTCCAGCGAGACCGAGTCGGAGCCGTGGGTCGGCTCCGTGAGCGCGAAGGCGCCGTAGAGCTCGCCGCGCGCCATGGCCGGCAGGTGCTCGGCGCGCTGCTCCTCGCTGCCGCACAGCTGGATCGAGCGCATGGCCAGACCGCCCTGCACGCCCGTCATCGTGGCGATCGAGCCGTCCAGGCGCGAGAGCTCCATCATGGCCAGGCCCGCGGCCACGCGGGAGATCTCGGGCAGCCCGTCCACGGGGACGCCGTCGCGCAGCAGGTCGGCCTGGCCCAGGCGGGCCACGAGGTCGAGCGGGTACTCGTGACGGTCCCACGCCTCCCGGATCCGGGGCAGCACGTCCGGCTCGAGCGCGAAGGCGCGGGCCCGACGCCACACGTCCTTCTCGGCGTCGGAGACGTCCGCGAGCGCGAGGTAGAAGTCGGTGTCCAGCGGCGTGGCGACGTCGTACTCGGGCTCGACGGTGGGCAGGGTCTCGGTCATGGTGGCCTCCCGGGCGGGGTCGGAGAGATGGGTGTGTCCGTCATCACCCTACACCGACTGACACGCCATCTCACAGAATCAGACGCAGTCTCACCTCCTCTCCGCGCCCGTGGCACCATGGCCCGCATGACGACGCCCGCCGAGGACACCCTCACCGCCCTGATCCACCTGCTGGACCGCGAGGGCTACGACGCCGTCACGGCCGACCAGCTCGCCCGCCAGGCCGGCATGAGCCGGGCCAGCTTCTTCCGCCACCTCGGCGGGAAGGAGGAGGTGGTCTTCGCCGACCACGCGGCGCTGCTCGCCCGCCTGGACGACTTCCTGCGCGGCACCTCCCTCGGCGTGCGGGAGGCCCTGGAGGAGGCGGTCCTCCAGGTCTTCCGGCATCACACCGCCGATCCGGACCGGGCCCGGGCGCGCTCCCGCCTGCTGCGCGGCTCCCAGTCGCTGCGCACGCGCGAGCTGCTCACCTCGCACCGCTACACGGAGCTGTTCTCCGGCTGGCTCGCCACGGCCCTGCCGGACACGCCCGCGCGCGGCGGGGTCGCCGTCGGGCTGGCGGCG
>NZ_KV824974.1:0-2966 GCF_001816085.1 Micrococcus sp. HMSC31B01 | reverse complement strand
CCAGCCTAGGGCCGGGTCCGCGGGGCGCCGAATCCGGCGGAGCCCGCCGCCCGCCGTCGTCGCGCCTCGATGACGGGGCGGCGCGCCTTCACCGCGCCCCGGCCGCCTGCCTAGAGTTCGAGTCATGAAGCTCACCGAAGACCTGCTGCAGAAGTTCGACGACCAGATCACCCTCGAGTTCGAGGCGTCCATGGTCTACCGCCAGCTCGCGATCGCCGCCGACGACCTGGACCTGTCGGGGATGGCCGCGTGGCTGCGGCACCAGGCGGACGAGGAGATCGTCCACGCGAACAAGTTCATCGACCACGTCGCCGACCGGGACAGCGTCCCGACGATCGGCGCCATCCCGGCCCCGCCCGTGCAGGCCGGCATCTCGGCCCTGGAGATCTTCCGGGCCGCGCTCGCGCACGAGCAGAAGGTCTCCGAGGCGATCCGCGAGCTGTACCGGGCCACCGAGTCCGCGGGCGACCTCAACTCACGCCCGCTGCTGAACTGGTTCCTGGACGAGCAGATCGAGGAGGAGGCCACCGTCTCCGAGATCGTGGGCCAGCTCGAGCTCGTCGGCGACGACGGCTCGGGCCTGCTCCGCATCGACGGCCGCCTGGGCTCCCGTCCCGTGGAGACCACCGAGAACGACGCCTGAGCCCACCGGCGGCCTCGTCGGCCGCGCACGCACCGGCCCGGTCCCCCACGGGGCCGGGCCGGTGCGTGTCCGTCCTCGCCGCTATGCTCGACCTGCGCCCTGCCCGCGCACCGGCGCGCCCGTCGGCCCCACCCCAGGAGGAACCATGGTCGGACTCGTAGCCCTGCTCGACGACGTCGCCGCCCTCGCCCGCCTCGCCGCCGCGAGCGTGGACGACGTGGCCGCCGGAGCGGGACGCGCTGCAGCCAAGGCGGCGGGTGTGGTGGTCGACGACGCCGCGGTGACCCCGCAGTACATGGCCGGCGCGGCCGCGGCCCGCGAGCTGCCGATGATCTGGCGGATCACCAAGGGCTCCCTGCGCAACAAGCTCGTGTTCATCCTGCCCGCGCTGTTGCTGCTCGACTGGCTCGCCCCCTGGATCCTGCCGTGGCTGCTGCTGGCCGGCGGCACCTACCTGTCCTATGAGGGCGCGCACAAGGTATGGGGCAAGCTCGCCGGCCACGGGCATGCCGACGACGCGGAGCCCGCCGTCGAGCGGGGCCCGGAGGCCGAGGACACCGTGGTGCGCGGGGCCATCACCACGGACTTCATCCTCTCCCTGGAGATCATGGTCATCTCCATGAACGAGGTGACCGACCTGGGCTTCTGGATGCAGGCGGCGGTCCTGGCGGTGGTGGCCGTCCTCATCACCGTATGCGTGTACGGGGCGGTGGGGCTGATCGTGAAGATGGACGACGTCGGCCTGCACCTGCACCAGAACGCCTCGACCTCCGGCGGCCGCTCGTTCGGCGCCGGGCTGGTCAAGGCCATGCCGCACGTGCTGCGCGTGGTGACCGTCATCGGCACCGTGGCGATGCTCTGGGTGGGCGGCCACATCGCCCTCGTGGAGCTGGACGCGCTGGGCGTGCCGTGGCCCTACTACGCCGTGCAGCACGGGATCGTCGAGCCCGTCACGCACGCCGCCGGCGCGTTCCTCGGCTGGCTCACGGAGACCGCGACGTCGGCCGTGTGGGGCCTGCTCTGGGGCTCGGTCGCGCTCGGGGTGGTCCTGCTCGTCGGACGCCTGCGCGGGAAGAAGGCCGCGCCCGCCCACTGATGCGGCGGCTGACGGGTCCGCCACCACCCGCGCCCGACGCTGAGGCCCGCAGACGCGCCGCTACGCACGGAACGTGGCGGCGCGTCTGCGGGCCTCGGCGCTGTCTCCGTCTCCCGACGGGCCCCGTCAGTCGGCGGTGAGGAAGGTGCGCACCGCGGAGACGAAGGCCTCGGGCTGGTCGGCGTGCAGCCAGTGGCCGGCGTCACGGACGGTCACGCGCACGACGCGCGGGAACAGCTCCTTCATCCGCGGCACGTCCTCATCCTGGACGTAGTCCGACTCGGCGCCGGCCAGCCACAGGACCGGATGGTCGAACACGCGCTCCGGATCCTCGGGGACCACCGGGTCCGGGAACGAGCCGATCTCCCGCAGGTGCTCGAAGAGCATGGCCACGTTGGGCTGCCACGCGAAGTGGCCGGCCGTGCGCCGCAGGTTCTGCAACAGGAAGCCGCGCACCCGCGCGTCGTGGACGTGCTCGGCCATGGCCGCGTCGGCCTCGGCCCGCGAGTCGTACGCGTCCAGGTCCATGCGCAGCATGGTGCCCAGCAGGTGCACGAACTCGTCCGTGGCCTGCGGCGAGACCCGCGGGGAGATGTCCTCCACGATCAGCCGGTCCACGAGGTCCGGGTGCCGCAGGGCGAGCACCATCGCGACCTTGCCCCCCATCGAGTGGCCCAGCAGATGGACCGGCCCGTCGGCGGCGAGGCCGGCGCGCAGGTGGGCGGCCACCCGGTCCGCGATCTCGCGGTAGTCCACCCGGTCCGTCCAGGGCGAGGCGCCGTGGTCCGGCAGATCGATCAGCTCCACCGTGAAGTCGTCGCCCAGCTCCTTGGCCGGGCCGGTGAAGTTCCGGCCCCGGCCCAGGAGGCCGTGCAGGAACGCGACGCGGCGCGGGCCCTCCCCGATGCGGGTGGAGGCCAGGGGGGCGTCGGACAGGTCGGAGGCGGCGGCGGTCGTGTTCACCCGACTCAGGCTAGCGCGGGACCGCGACGGTGCCTCCCCCGCCTTACAGTCATCTCGACCCTCTGAGATGGGCGCGAACAGTGTCATACTGACCAGAACAGCCCCGCCAGTCCGCCCCGGGAGGTCCCATGCCGGTCGCTGAGGCCCGCGTCAGCGTGGCCGTGTCCACGGCCGTCTTCGGCGTGCGCCCGGACCCGCACGGCGTGCCCCGCCTCTGCGTCGCCCTCGTCCCGCGGATGCGCGAGCCGTTCCTGGACCGGTGGG
>NZ_KV824973.1:0-5805 GCF_001816085.1 Micrococcus sp. HMSC31B01 | reverse complement strand
GGTCCCGTGCTGGCCGCCGGCGAGGCCCTCGCCGCCGCGGGCCACCGGTCCCGGTCCGTGCGCCCCGACCAGCCGCTGCTCGTGCTGGGCACGGCCGGGGGGATCGACCCGAACCCGCACGTGGTGCAGGCGCAGCCACACGACTTCGCGCGCGTCCTGCCGGCCAGCGCGGCGATGTTCGAGGAGGAGCTCGGCTTCTCCCCGTTCGCCGGGGGCGCGGCCCAGTACCGGGACCGGGTCGAGCGGCTGATCCACACCGGACGCGTCTTCATCGACCCGGGACCGCGCGACGCGGGCGGCCCGCTGCGCTTCAAGGCGGACATCGGGCTGCTCTCCTCCCGGTGCGCCCAGATCCAGGGCGTGTGGATGGCCCCCGCCGCGCGGGGCCGAGGACTGGCGGCGTCGGCGATGGCCGCCGTCGTGGACTACGTGCGACTCCAGGCGCCCGTGGTCAGCCTCTATGTCAACGCGTACAACACCCCCGCGCTGCGCACGTACGAGCGCGTGGGGTTCGAGCGGCGCGGCACGTTCGCGACCGTCCTGTACTGACCCGGCGGGCCCTGCGCGGGCGATAGGATCGGCGGTCAGGACGCCGGGCACCCCGTGCCGGCGTCGTCCCGTCCCGCGCGCCGCCCCCGACCGCGCGAGCCCGTCCGAGGAGGCCCCGTCATGCCCCTGCGCATGTCCACCCTGTTCCTGCGCACCCTGCGCGACGACCCGGCGGAGGCCGAGGTGGCGAGCCACAGGCTCCTCGTCCGTGCCGGCTACATCCGTCGCGCGGCCCCGGGCATCTACTCGTGGCTGCCGCTGGGCCTGAAGGTGCTGGCCAAGGTGGAGCGGATCGTGCGCGAGGAGATGGACGCGATCGGCGCCCAGGAGGTGCACTTCCCGGCGCTGCTGCCGCGGGAGCCCTACGAGGCCACGGGGCGCTGGGAGGAGTACGGCGACGGGCTGTTCCGCCTGCAGGACCGCAGGGGCAACGACTACCTCCTGGCCCCCACGCACGAGGAGATGTTCACGCTCCTGGTGAAGGACCTGTACTCCTCGTACAAGGACCTGCCCGCGTACCTGTACCAGATCCAGACCAAGTACCGGGACGAGGCCCGCCCGCGGGCCGGCCTGCTGCGCGGGCGCGAGTTCATCATGAAGGACTCCTACTCCTTCACGGTGGACGACGCCGGCCTGGACGCCGCGTACGAGGCCCACCGGGCCGCCTACCTGCGGATCTTCGACCGCCTCGGCCTCGAGGTGGTGCCGGTGCGGGCCACCTCCGGCGCGATGGGCGGCTCCCGCTCCGAGGAGTTCCTGCACCCCACCGAGGTGGGCGAGGACACCTTCGTCGAGTCCGACGGCGGCTACCGGGCCAACGTCGAGGCCGTCACCACGGTGGCCCCCGCCCCGCTGGACGAGGCGGCCATGGCGGCCCTGCCCGCCGCCGAGGTCAAGGACACCCCGGTCTCCACCACCATCGCCGCGCTCGTGGACGTCGCCAACCGGCTGGCCCCGCGCGAGGGCGAGCCGTGGACCGCCGCGGACACGCTCAAGTGCGTCGTGGTCACCGCGGTGGTGGACGGCGGCGAGCGCCGCCCGTTCGTCGTGGGCGTGCCCGGCGACCGTGAGGTGGACCTCAAGCGTCTCGAGGCGTCCGTGGGCCCGGCGCTCGGCGTGGTCGGCGAGCCCACGCTCGAGGCCGCGACCGCCGCGGACCTGGCCGCGCACCCCGCCCTGGTCAAGGGCTACATCGGCCCCGCGGCCGCCGACGCGGTCGAGGGCACCCCGGTGCTCGGCGCGGAGGGCTCCGTCTCGGGACTGCCCTTCTTCGTGGACCCGCGCATCGCCCCCGGCACCGCGTGGATCACCGGCGCGAACGCGGACCAGCGCCACGTGTTCGGCCTCGTGGCCGGCCGCGACTTCACGTGGGACGGCGTGCTCGAGGCCACCGCGGTGCGTGAGGGCGACGAGGCCCCGGACGGCTCCGGCCCGCTGCACACCCGCCGCGGCATGGAGATGGGCCACATCTTCCAGCTCGGCCGCAAGTACGCCGAGGCCCTCGACCTGAAGGTCCTCGACGTCCACGGCAAGCAGGTCGTGGTGACCATGGGCTCCTACGGTATCGGCATCACGCGCGCCGTCGCCGCGATCGCCGAGCGCTACCACGACGACAAGGGCCTGGCGTGGCCGCGCGCGGTGGCCCCGGCGGACGCGCACGTCGTCGTCGCCACGAAGGGCGAGGACGGCCTCGCCGCCGCCGAGACCCTCGCCGCGGGCCTCGAGGCCGAGGGCCTGACCGTGCTCGTGGACGACCGTCCGAAGGTCAGCCCCGGCGTGAAGTTCAAGGACGCCGAGCTCATCGGCGTGCCCACCACCGTGGTGATCGGCCGCGGCCTGGCCGACGGCGAGCTCGAGCTCAAGGACCGTGCCACCGGTGAGGCGCGCCCCGTGCCCGTGGACGGGGCCGTCGCGGCGGTGCTCGCGGAGGTGCGCGACGGGCGCTGAGTGGTTCGGCGCCGTCGAGCTGACCGCCGGGCTGCTCGTCCTCGTGCTCGCCGCGGGCTTCGCGGCGGGCTGGATCGACGCCGTCGTGGGCGGGGGCGGGCTCCTGCAGCTGCCGGCCCTGCTGCTCGTGCCCGGGCTGAGCCCGATCCAGGCCCTGGCCACCAACAAGCTCGGCTCGGTGTTCGGCACGGCGACGTCGGCGCTCACCTACCGGCGGCGCCTGCGGCAGGATCTGTCCACCGCACTGCCGATGGCCGCCGTCGCCTTCGCGGCGGCCCTGGGCGGGGCCGTGGTCGCCGCGCATCTGCCGGCCGGCGTGATCCGGCCCGTGATCCTGGCGGCGTTGATCGCCGTCGCCGTGTTCACGGCCGTGCGCCCAGGCCTCGGACAGGTCGCCGGCGTGGGGCCGCGGCGGAGCACCGCGCTGGCCCGGGCCGTGGCGCTCGGCGCGGCGGTGGGCTTCTACGACGGCGTCCTCGGCCCCGGCACGGGCACGTTCCTCATCCTGGGGCTGGTCCTGCTGCTCAAGTTCGACTTCCTGCACGCCTCGGCACAGGCGAAGGTGGTCAACCTCGCGACCAACCTCGGCGCGCTCGCGTACTTCGTGCCCTCGGGGCACGCGGTGCTGGGCCTGGGGCTGCTGCTCGGCGCGGCCAACCTCATGGGCGGCTACGTGGGGGCCCGCATGGCGATCGCCCGCGGCACCGGCTTCATCCGCGTGGTGTACCTCATGGTGGTGACCGCGCTCATCGTCAAGGTCGGCGCGGACACCCTCGCCCCGCTGCTGCGCTGAGCTCGCCCCGTCCGACCCGGTCGGGAGCACTCGGCCCCGCCGTGGGCCGCCGGTAGGCTCGGCCCCGGATCCCGACCCCGGCCCCCGCCCGCGTGGCGCGGCGGCCCCGACCCGACGAGTGAGGCACCCCATGGACAGCACCGACCGCCGCGACGACCTCGCCGAGCTGCGCACCCGCGTCGAGGAGGCCCTGGCGGCCGACGACGTGGTGGTGGAGCAGGTGCGCGCCACGGGCACCGCCGAGCACCGCACCGTCGAGGTGGTCCTCGACCGCGCCTCGGGCACCCAGGGCCTGAGCCTGGACGACGTCGCCCGCCTCTCCGGCCGGGTCTCCGCCGCCCTCGACGCCCTGGGCGACCACGTGCCCGGCGTCGGCGCGGGGGAGTACCTGCTGGAGGTCACCACCGCGGGCGTGGACCGCCCGCTCACCGAGCCCCGCCACTTCGCCCGCAACGTCGGCCGTCTCGTCGAGGTCTCGGTCGACGGCGCCGCGCCCGTGACCGCCCGCCTGAAGGACGTGACGGACGACGACGTCGAGCTGGCCGTGGTGCGCCCGCCCGCGAAGAAGGGCATGAAGGCCAAGGAGCTGCCCGCCGAGCGGGTCGCCCTCGACCGCCTCGGTCCGGCGATCGTGCAGGTAGAGTGGAGCCCCGCTCAGCAGGCCGGCGACGCCGACGCCGCCGCGGGCGAGGACACGGCCGAGCACACGGAGGCATGAGTTGGACATCGACATGAGCGCGCTGCGCATGCTGGAGGCGGAGCGGGAGATCCCGATGGACCGCCTCATCCCCACCATCGAGCAGGCCCTGCTCATGGCGTACCACCGCACCCCGGGGGCCCTGAAGCGCGCCCGCGTGGAGATCGACCGCGCGACCGGCCACGTCACCGTGTGGGCCACGGAGCTGGACGAGGACGACACGCCCATCGGCGAGTTCGACGACACCCCGAACGGCTTCGGCCGGGTGGCCGCCTCCACGGCGCGCCAGGTGATGATCCAGCGCATGCGCGAGGAGGACGACGACAAGGTCCTCGGCGAGTTCAAGGACAAGGAGGGCGAGCTCGTCTCCGGCGTCATCCAGCAGGGCCTGAACCGCCACATGGTCCAGGTGAACCTCGGCACCCTCGAGGCCGTCCTCCCGCCGCCCGAGCAGGTGCCCGGCGAGGACTACGCCCACGGCCGCCGGATCCGCGCCTACGTGGTCTCCGCGACGCGCGGCGCCAAGGGCCCGTCCGTCACGGTGTCCCGCTCGCACCCCGGCCTCGTGCGCAAGCTCTTCGAGCTCGAGGTCCCGGAGATCGCGGACGGCTCGGTCGAGATCACGGCGCTGGCCCGCGAGGCCGGCCACCGCACCAAGATGGCCGTGCGCGCCACCCGCCCCGGGGTGAACGCCAAGGGCGCCTCCATCGGGGAGATGGGCAGCCGCGTGCGCGCCGTCATGACGGAGCTCAACGACGAGAAGATCGACATCGTCGACCACGTGGACGACCCCGCCGCGATGATCGCCAACGCCCTCTCGCCCGCCACGACCGTCTCGGTGGAGATCCTCGACGCGGACCAGCACTCGGCCCGCGCCGTGGTGCCGGAGTACCAGCTGTCCCTGGCCATCGGCAAGGAGGGCCAGAACGCCCGCCTCGCGGCCAAGCTCACGGGCTGGCGGATCGACATCGTCGGCGACGGGGTCACCACCTCCGCCCCGGGCCGCTGACCGTCCCCGGGAACAGATCCGGGCCCGGACGCGCTAGGATGGATGAGGTCCTTTCTCGATCCGACGCCCGTGAGGGGTGAACGCATGACGTCTCGGACGGTCGTGCGCACCTGCATCGGATGCCGATCGAGGGCGGACCAGCAAGAGCTGGTGCGCGTCGCCCTGGACTCCTCGACGGAACCCCCATCCGTCGTCTGGGACCCGGAACGACGCCGTCCCGGCCGGGGTGCGTGGCTGCATCCCGGCGAGGACTGCCTCCTCCTCGCCCTGCGCCGCCGCGCGTTCGGGCGGGCCTTCCGGTCCGCCGTCGACGCCGACGCGCTGGGCCGCACCGCGGAGGCACCGGCTGACAGACCGACAGATGAAGGCGGGTCAGAGATCTGATGCGTACCCGATGAGCACTGAAGCATGAGTGCCCAGCGATGAACTTCACCCCCTGCTATCAGGCAGGCCGTGGTGCGCGTGCCCTGGTGGCGCGCGCGACGGCCTGGAGCAACGTCAACGGTCCCAGGACGCGCTGAGACGGACAGCCCGAGCGGCTCCGTTCCGGCCCGTGGGGCCAGAACAGGAGAACCGTGGCCAAGGTCCGCGTCCATGAGCTCGCCAAGGAGCTCGGCATCACCTCGAAGGAGGCCTTGAGCACGCTCAAGGACCTCGGCGAGTTCGTCAGCTCGGCTTCGTCCACCATCGAGCCCCCGGTGGTCAAGAAGCTGCGCAACGCCTACCCGGGTGCCGGCAAGTCCGCCGCCAAGCCCGGTTCCACGCCCGCCGCCCCGGGCCGTTCCGCCGCGCCGAAGCCGGCGGCCGCCC
>NZ_KV824972.1:0-880 GCF_001816085.1 Micrococcus sp. HMSC31B01 | reverse complement strand
GCAGGAACAGCGCGCCGAGCCGGCGGGCGGCCAGCCACACCCCGACGCCGGCCATCACCACGAAGTAGAGGACGTGGCCGGCGGTCGCCCAGCTCAGCACGCCCACCGCGAGCGCGCGCATCATCTCCACCGCATGCCACAGCGGGAACACGCGGATCACCCACTGGATCGGCTCCGGGTAGACCGCGAGCGGGAAGAACGTGGCCGAGAACAGGAACATGGGCATCAGCACGATCTGGACCCAGTCCATGTGCTGGAACGTCTTCATCCAGCTCGTCACCGCCATGCCGAGGGAGGCGAAGCCCAGCGCCACGAGCAGGGCGCCGGGGATCATGAGCAGCGCCGTCCACGAGGTGACGAGCCCGGCCACGGTCATGACGATCAGGAAGCCGACCGCGTAGATCAGCCCGCGCAGCAGCGCCATCGCGATCTCCCCGAGTGCCACGTCCAGCGGGCCCAGCCGCGTGGAGAGCATGGTCTGGTACGTCTTCGCGTAGCGCAGCTTGAAGAACACGTTCCACGTGGAGTCGTAGATGGCGCCGTTCATCGCCGAGACCGCCAGCAGCGCGGGGGCGAGGTACATGCCGTACGGGACGGGGGTGCCATCCGGGCCGGCCACGTCGCCGACCAGCGCACCGAGCCCGAGCCCCATGGAGGCCAGGTAGAGCACGGGCTCGAAGAACCCGGAGAAGAACACCACCCAGTTGTTGGACTTCAGGGAGAGGAACGCCCGCTCCATCACCGCGCGCACGTTGCCCGAGTACGCGCCGGCCAGCGGGCCGCGGCGCACGGGGATCTCGGGCAGGGGCGGCACGGCGACGGCGTGTTCCCGCACCACCGAGGACGACGGCGCAGCCGGGTCCGCCTGCGCGGCGGCGGG
>NZ_KV824971.1:0-541 GCF_001816085.1 Micrococcus sp. HMSC31B01 | reverse complement strand
GGTCGCCCGCTACCGCGCCGAGGGCGAGGCAGGACTGCAGGACCGCTCGAGCCGGCCCCACCACTGCCCCGCCCAGCTCGACATCGCGATCCTGGCCGAAATCGAGGCCCTGCGCCGGGACCAGAAGTGGTCCGCCCGCCGCATCCATCACCACCTCGTCTCCGAAGGCCACCAGCTGTGCCTCCGAACGGTGGGGAGGTGGCTGCACCGGCTGGGCATCTCCCGGTTGCCAGACCTCGCGCCCACGGGTGAGGACCTGCGCCAACGACCGCAGAAGATCACCGCCCGCGGCCCGGGGCACATGGTGCACCTGGACGTGAAGAAGATCGGGCGCATCCCCGAGGGGGGAGGCTGGCGTGCTCACGGCCGGGACTCCGAGAACGCGCGAGCAGCCAAGCGCGGGCCTGGCCGACGGGTCGGCTACACCTATCTGCACTCGGCGATCGACGGGTTCACCCGGCTGGCCTACACCGAAGCCTTGCCCGATGAGCGGGCAGCTACGACCGTGAGCTTCTTCTGCCGGGCGAGGGCGTTCTTCGCC
>NZ_KV824970.1:0-1225 GCF_001816085.1 Micrococcus sp. HMSC31B01 | reverse complement strand
GACTGGACCTACGAAACGGGGTCAGCCCAGGCCACCCACCAGAACCTCGCAGGTCTGCGCGCTGTCGAGCTGGGAAGCGGCGCCGGCATTGAGACCCGGCGCCTTCTCCAGGAGGGTTTGAGCGTCCACACCATCGACGTCGACTCGAGCGTCGAAAAGCACATGAATGAACTCACCTCGCTCGGCATCCTCGAACACCGGACGGGCCTCATCGAGGAGTGGGATCCCCTCCCGCACGCCGACCTGATCCTGGCCAATGCCTCTCTGCCATTCATCCCTCGCGCACGCTTCACCTCGGTGTGGGACCGGATCAAGCACGCCCTGCTGCCAGACGGGATCCTGGCGGTCGATCTCTTCGGCTCCGATGACACCTGGGCCTCGGACCTGGGCACCTACCTCACCGGGAAAGAGGTGGACGAACTCCTCGACACTTTGGAGGTGATCGAACTGAACGAACGCAACGAAGAAGGGCGTGCGTTCGACGGCATCAAGCATTGGCACACCTTCACCGTTATCGCCCGCCGCCCAGCCTGACCCCTCCGCGCCCGACACCTGGCGAGCGAAACCGCACAAATGGTCGTTTGGGGCGGGCGAGGTCCACGCCAGTTGGCTCGCCAGCTCACGCATCTCTCCTCCCGGCGGTGCAGGCCCTCCTATAGTCGGACGATGGGAATCTCCTGCCCCTTCTGCGAAGTCGCCGAGCGGCGCACCCCCGCCCATGTGGTCACCGAAGGTGCGCTTTCGCTCGTCTTCCTCGACCTCCATCCGGTCGCAGACGGTCACTGCCTCATCATCCCTCGGCGCCATGTCCCCACACTCTCCGACCTCCTGCCCGAGGAGGGCGCCGAGATGTTCGCCCTCGCTACGCGAGTGGCCGGCGTCATCCGTAGGACCCTGGCTCCCGCGGTGAACCTGCACCTATCAGACGGCGTTGAAGCCGAACAGGACGTGCCCCATATTCACCTGCACGTGATCCCTCGTCACCGCGACGATCAGGTGTCAATCCACCTGCCCCCGTCTTCGACCTCGACAAGCCCGGAAGCAACCGTGACGGCGCTACGGATTGGGATGCACCTCCAGAGCAGCTAGGCAGATGCGGCACAACCGGTCGTTTGTGGCGAGGGGTCCCGCCATGCGCCGTGTGCGCCACCTCCGGCCCTGCCCGCCCGCCGCACGGCTCGCCACAACCAGCCCGCTAGATGTAAGAGGTCATGACGTTGTTGAC
>NZ_KV824969.1:0-6058 GCF_001816085.1 Micrococcus sp. HMSC31B01 | reverse complement strand
CGGCTCCGCCGGGTCAGGCCGCCGTGGCCGTGGACGCCCCGACGAGCGGGGTCGTGGGGGTGCTGGCGTCGCCGGCCGTCCGCGAGGACAGCCGCCGCGAGAGCCGGGTGGCCGCCCAGGTGAGGAGGACGTTGATCACGATGAAGATCACCGCGGCCACCACGAGGGACTGCAGGATGTTGCCGTTGCCGGAGCCGAGCTGGCGGGCGTACTGCAGGAGTTCGAAGAAGCCGATGAGGTAGCCCAGCGCCGAGTCCTTGAGGATCACCACGAACTGGCTCAGCAGTGAGGGCAGCATGGCGATGAGGGCCTGGGGCACCTCCACGAGCCGCAGGGACTGCATGCTCGTCATGCCCACCGCCGCGGCCGCCTCGCGCTGGCCGCGCGGCAGCGAGCGCACCCCGGAGCGCACCAGCTCCGCGATCACGGACCCGTTGTACAGGGTCAGCGCCGCGATCACCGCGTAGTACGGGCCGTCCTGGGGCTGGATCGCCCCGGAGCGCGCGACCTGTGCGAACAGCTGGTAGAAGAACACCATCATCACGAGCACCGGCACGGCCCGGAAGAACTCCACGACGACGGCGGCCAGCCAGCGCACCGGGCCGACCGGGGCCAGCCGCAGGAAGCCGAACACCAGGCCGAACACCACGGAGGAGACCACGGCGATGCCCGCGGACTGCAGGGTGAACTGCAGGCCCGGCAGGTAATAGTTCCGCCACGCGTTGCCGTCGACGGCGGCCAGCCAGCGGCGGCCGGAGAGCTGGCCGGTGGCGTTCATCTGGATCAGCACGAGCACCGCCACGACCAACACCGCGGCGAGGGAGACGAGGTTGGCGAGGAGGATCCGCCGGCGGGCGATCGGACCCGGGGCGTCGAAGAGGACGGAGGCCTGGGCACTCATCGGGCCACCGCCCACTTCTCCGAGGCCCACGTGGTCAGCAGGCCGATGGGGATGACGATCAGGCAGAAGCCGATCGCGAAGGTCAGGAAGATCGCCACCATCACGTCCGGGCTGAACTCGATCATGCGCTTCATCAGGCCCGAGGCCTCCGCCACCGACGCCGCGGCGGCGACGGTGGTGTTCTTGGTCAGCGCGATCACGGTGTTGCCGAGCGGGGTGATGGCCCCGCGCAGCGCCTGGGGCAGGATCACGTGGCGGGCCGCGGGCAGGAAGCCCAGGCCGATGGAGCGGGCGGCCTCGGCCTGCCCGAGCGGGACGGTGTTGACGCCGGAGCGGATCGCCTCGCACATGAACGCCGCGTGGTAGAGCGAGAGCGCGATCACGGCGTAGATGAAGAAGTTCAGCGTGAAGTCGGACGA
This sequence comes from Micrococcus sp. HMSC31B01, assembly GCF_001816085.1. Taxonomy (NCBI): domain Bacteria; kingdom Bacillati; phylum Actinomycetota; class Actinomycetes; order Micrococcales; family Micrococcaceae; genus Micrococcus; species Micrococcus sp. HMSC31B01. Next base: position 4,738 of record NZ_KV824969.1, on the reverse strand, counting down.
GAAGCTGACCTTCAGCTGCCCCCAGACGGCGAGCACGCCGAGCAGCATGATGATCGTCAGCGGGGTGTTGCGGACCACGTTGACGTAGCCGGTGCCGAGGGCGCGCAGCGAGGGGACGGGCGAGATGCGGAACAGGGCGAGCACCACGCCGAGGGCGAACGAGCCGAGGGTCGCGAGGAACGCGAGCCTGATGTTCGTCCAGAACGCGAGCGGGATGTCCGCGCCGTAGTCCGCGAGGAGCGAGGAGATCGATTCCATGTCTTCTCCGAGGGTCGGGACAGGGCTGACGGGCAGGGGAGCCGCCGGGCGGGCCGAGGGTGACGGTTCAGGTCACGCCCTCGGCCCACCCGGCGCAGGAGGCCGTCAGGCGCAGGGCTCGAACTCAGCGTCCTCGCCGGAGTTCAGCGTCTCGTCGTAGGTGTAGCCCGTGCCCTCGGTGTTGGACTCGAGGGCCTTCTTCCACTCGCCGGAGTCCTTCATCTCCTTGATCGCCTCGTTGATGTCCTCGCAGCGCTCCGAGTCCTTCGGCAGGCCGACGCCGTAGCGCTCCGTGGTGAAGGTGTTGCCGACGACCTTGAACTTGCCCTTGTTGGCGTCGGCGGCGGCCAGGCCCGCGAGGATGATGTCGTCCGTGGTCACGGCGTCCACCTGGCCGGACTCGAGGTAGGTCACGCATTCGGCGTAGCCGCCCTGCTCCACCAGGTTCACGCCGGAGGCGAACTGGTCCTTGATCTTCTGGGCCGAGGTGGAGCCGGTGACGGAGCAGAGGTTCTTCCCGTCGAGGGACTCGGGGCCGGTGATCGCGGTGTCGTCCGCGCGGACCAGCAGGTCCTGGCCGGCCACGAAGTACGGGCCCGCGAAGGCGACGCGCTCCTTGCGGGCGTCCGTGATGGAGTACGTCGCGAAGATCATGTCGACCTCGCCGTTCTCCAGGGCGTTCTCCCGGTTCGCAGACGGGGTCTGGACCCACTCGATGTCCTGCTCGGCCACGCCGAGCTTGTCCGCCACGTAGCGGGCCACGTCCGTGTCGAAGCCGGTGGGCTGGGCCGAGCCCTCGCGGTAGCCCAGGCCCGGCTGGTCGAACTTGATGCCGATGCGCAGGCTCTCGCCGGAGCCGGACGACGTCGACTCGCCGGCCGAGGACGAGCCGGCGGCGTCGCCACCGCCGCCCTGCGAGGACGACGGCGCGCAGGCGGTGAGGGACAGCGCGGCCGCGGCGGTGACGGCGGACAGGGTCAGGAGCTTCGTGCGGAGCATGGTGCTCTCCTCTGGTTCGGTGCGGTGGGGTGCGACGGGGGACGGGGTCAGTGCGCGAGGATCTTGCCCAGGAAGTCCTGGGCACGCTCGTGTCGGGGGTTCGTGAAGAAGGTGTCGGGGTCGGTGTCCTCGAGGATGGCGCCGTCGGCCATGAAGACCACGCGGTCCCCGGCCTTGCGGGCGAAGCCCATCTCATGGGTGACCACGACCATGGTCATGCCGCCCTCGGCGAGCTGGACCATGACGTCGAGGACCTCCTGCACCATCTCGGGGTCGAGGGCGGAGGTCGGCTCGTCGAAGAGCAGGGCCTTCGGCTCCATCGCCAGGGCACGGGCGATGGCCACGCGCTGCTGCTGCCCGCCGGAGAGCTGGGCCGGCATCTTCCTCGCCTGCTGGGCCACGCCCACGCGCTCGAGCAGCTCCATGGCGTGCCGCTCGGCGTCCGCCCGGCGCTTGCCCTTCACCTTGATGGGCCCGAGGGTCACGTTCTCCAGGATCGACTTGTGCGCGAAGAGGTTGAAGGACTGGAAGACCATGCCGATCTCGGCGCGCAGCTGGGCGAGCTCTCTGCCCTCGGTGGGGAGCGGCCGCCCGTCGACCAGGATGCGGCCGCCGTCGTCGTCGATGGTCTCGAGCCGGTTGATCGTGCGGCACAGCGTCGACTTGCCGGAGCCGGACGGGCCGAGGACGATCGCCACCTGGCCGCGCGGGATCCGCAGGTCGATCTGTCGGAGGGCGTGGAAGTCGCCGAAGTGCTTGTTGACGCCCTCGAGGACGATCAGGTCATCGCCCGCGGCACCGCGACGGCGCCGCACACCGGCCTCGTCGGGGAGGTGGGCGCCGTGGGGCTGCTCAGGCGTGATCTGCGTCATGCCAGTGGAATATAGCGCACGCCACACCCGGCGCGGTGCGCCGTGCGACGCCGGCCCCGGCGGCCCGCCGGCTCGTTAGGCTGGCGCCATGGCCCCACATGAGCACCCCTCGGGCGGCGACGTCGCCGCCAAGCCCCAGCGCGTCCGCCGCGGCGGGCAGGTCCTGCGCGGGGAGGCGGCGCGCACCCCCACGTTCGACCAGCTCCTCCTCGACGGCCGGCGGCCCGGCGACGCCGCACGCCCCGCCGCCGACGTCGCCTCGACGACGTCCGAGGCCTGGCGTGTCCTGCGCATCCAGGCCGAGTTCGTCGAGGGCTTCGGCACCCTGGCGGGGCTGGGTCCCGCGGTCTCCGTGTTCGGCTCGGCGCGCACGCCCGAGGGCAGCGCCGAGTACGTCCTGGCCCACGAGGTCGGGACCCGCCTGGCCCGGGCCGGGTACACGGTCATCACCGGCGGGGGGCCCGGCGCCATGGCGGCCGCCAACCGGGGCGCCCACGAGGCCGGTGGAGAGTCCGTGGGCCTGGGGATCGACCTGCCGTTCGAGACCGGTCTGAACCCCTGGGTGCACGTGGGGGTGGACTTCCGCTACTTCTTCGTCCGCAAGGTCATGTTCCTCAAGTACGCGCAGGGGTTCATCGTGCTGCCCGGCGGCCTCGGCACCCTGGACGAGCTCTTCGAGGCCCTCACCCTCGTGCAGACCGGCACCGTCACCCGCTTCCCCGTGGTCCTCGTGGACCGCGGCTTCTGGGGCCCGCTCGTGGACTGGATCCGCGGCACGCTCGTGGAGCGCGGCATGATCTCGCCCGAGGACCCGGACCTCGTCCAGCTCGTGGACACGGCCGAGGAGGCCGTCGCGTGCGTGCTCCGCTCGGCGGGGAGGGCCGACGGGTGAGCGGGCCGCAGGGGATCGTTCTCGTGGCCGTGCTCGTCGTCGTGCTGGGCGCCCTGGCCGCCTCCCTCGCGGGCCGGCTCACGCTCCGGGCCGACGACCCGGCCGGACGGACGCCCGGGCACCCCGTCCTGCTGCCGGAGCGGCCGCGCGCGGCGGATGTCGACCTGCTGCGGCTGGCCGTCGCGGTGCCCGGCTACCAGCGGGACCAGGTGGACGCCGTCCTGCTGCGGCTGCGGGACGCCCTCGCGCAGCGCGAGCACGAGGCGGCCGCACTGCGGGCCCGGCTGGCCGAGCTCGAGGCCGCCGACCCGTCCCGGAGCGATCCGGCGGCGCGCGCCTGAGTCGCGGGCCGGGCTCGGTGCAGGCCATCGTTTGGCGCGAGCACGCGGAATCCGCGATAATGGTGATGTGACCGGCCTCGCGCACGCCCGCGTGCGGGGGCGCCGGAGGCGTCCGGACAGTGCCCGCTCCCGCGGTCACCGGACGCCGTGACGGGAACATCATCCAGAAGGGAAGTCGCAATGGCCGCCATGAAGCCCCGCACCGGGGACGGTCCCATGGAAGTGACCAAGGAGGGGCGCAGCCTGATCATGCGCGTGCCGATCGACGGCGGCGGCCGTCTCGTGCTGGAGATCAACGCGGACGAGGCCCGCGAGCTCAAGGAGTGCCTCGAGGGCGTCATCCAGGCCTGAGCCCGGACCCCTTCGACGCGGATCAGCGGCGCACCGCGATCAGCACGCCCGTGCCGGAGGGGACGACGGCGGACAGCCAGTGCTCGTCCTCCCGGATGAGGCGGTCCACCGCCCGGGCGGACACGGTGGACTCGTCGCGCACGGCGGGCCGGGGAACGCGGTCCCCGTCGAGGGCGTCCACCACGACGAGCACGCCGCCGGGGGCGAGCATGCGCGCGGCCTGCTCGACGTCGAACTGACGCGCGGCCGGGTCCCCGTCCACCAGGACCATCTCATAGGCGCCGCTCGTGAGCCGGGGGAGGACGAGCCGGGAGCGCCCCGTGATCATGCGGGTGCGGCTCGTGGGCAGGCGGGCCTCCGAGAACGCCTCGCGGGCCGCACGCTGGGCCTCCGCGTCCGGGTCCACGGTGGTGAGGACCGTGCGCTCGGGCAGACCGCGCATCAGGGCGAGCCCCGAGACGCCGGCGCCCGTGCCCACCTCCACGACCGCCGCGGGGGCCCGTGTGGCCGCCAGCACCGTCAACAGGGCCGCCGTCCCCTCGCTCACCGGCGGCACGTCCAGCTCGGCGGCGCGCTCGCGGGCGCGCAGGACGACGTCGTCCTCGGTGGCCCGGCTCTCCGACCAGGCCCAGGACGCGTGCTTGTCGGTGGGCTGGGGCTGCAGGGCGCTCATGGCTGACTCCGGGACGACGACGGCGGGACCTCGCCCGCGGCACGGGCGACGCGGGCCAGTGTACGGGCCGGCACGCGGCCGCGACCCAGTGTTCTCCCAGGAGGCGGGCCGATGATGGGACACGGCACGAACCGGCTCCCGCCGTGCGGGAGGCCGTTCGCCGGACCGAGGACGCGAGGACCGAGGAGGTGGCCGCATGGGACGTCGACACACCCAGCGCCACATGGACGCCTACCTCGAGGGCTCCCTCCCCGCCGCGTCCCGGGCGCGCATCGCCCGCCACCTGGACCGCTGCCCCGAGTGCCGCGCCACCGTCCAGGCCCGGGCCCGCGTGCTCGACGCCGCCCGCACG
>NZ_KV824968.1:0-2807 GCF_001816085.1 Micrococcus sp. HMSC31B01 | reverse complement strand
AGAACCTCATGACCCACAACAACTAGTACGATCCAGCCCTCAGTCTCGCGTCCTGCACGCCCTGCCCGTCCCATTGCGTTCACGAGCCGGGCACCGCGTAAGCGGGTATCTTCGGGCTGGTCTGGGTATGGAGTGTCGTATAGAACGACGGTCCTGACCGGCAAGTTCACCCCGTCCGTAAGCGTTGAAGTGCAAGTCAGATAGAGGAGATCATCACTTCGCACGGCAGCCTCAAGCGCTTCGAGCACCTCGACGGGCAACCCTGCATGATGGAATCCCACGCCTCGCCTAAGCGTGCCGACGAGTGGATGTGCGTCGCCCAACTGTTGGCGTACAAAGTCAACCAGCGCGGCCAGTTGCGGCTGCTCATCAAGCTCGTCCGCGATGCCACGAGCGAGCGTCTGGGCTTGCTTCTTTGTTGACGCAACAACTAGTACCGATCCTGCGTGCCCTAGAGCGGTAATCATGCCGCTGGCAATCGAATAGTGTTTCGTGTTTCGTGAAGAATCGACCTTCACTTCAGCTGGACGCTCTCCCCCGTCCTTCGACTTTCGGACTAGACGCCAACCCGTGTCCCCTTGAGTGCGGAGTGACTTGGTGCTCCCGTTTCCGAGCCGCAATCGGATCAGTCCCGAGAGCGGCGTGGTGTGCCGGTAGGGCCACACGGACCCGGCCCCTCCTTCAACGACGGTCTGATCCCACTGCGCTTCGGTATTGAAGACTGCATGCAGTCGCCTGGGCCCCCGCCAGTCACTTGTCTGACTCAGGGCACCGCCGTTTGGATCAAGCCACTGAGCGATCCCACCGACGTTTCCCATCGCGGCCGAAAGGAGAATTATGCGATGCGGTCGGCCCTGTGTTTGCAGGTTCAGGGCAGATATCACGGATTCAAGGACGAAGCCACGCCCCTTCTCCTTCAACAACTGAGCCTCATCGAAAATGAACAGACTGTACTTGTCGAGCACCGCTTCGAAGTCGTTTCTCAGGAGATGACTGAGCCTTTCCGGGGTCATAACATCGACGTCGGCCTGCTCAACCTCCGAAAGCGAGAGGCCCAATTCTCCCAGCCAGGCGGAGAAGTCAGTCTTTTCCGCTCCGACCTCTTTCTGGAGAATACGAACTCGTGCGCTCATCGCGCGCCGAATTTCTCGACCAAGACTTCTTGTTGGCACGACAAAGCAGATACTCGTGTCCGTCTGCGCCAGATGCGCGACGGCGAGCATTTGAGCGACGAGTGTCTTCCCCCCGCTTGTGGGAACGGAAAGTACCATTCGCTTGACTTCCGGCGAGCACGGCGATGGTTCTCCGGTGAGCAGATCTCGCTGCGGCTCCCAGAGTGTCAGCACGGCAGGGCTTCCAACCGCGAAAGCCTGGCGTACGGCGATCGGTACGTCTGGCGGCAGGATCGACGGGTTCCAGGGTGAGCCCGCCTCCGCGATGGTCGCGAAGTTCAGTAGATGTGTAGCGACCCAACGCGCGTCGAGCGAAGCGCCCCCGGTTTCGCCAGTCGCTACCTCCCGCAGTCGTTGAGACCCCTGACTGTAGCGTTCATAATCTCCACGCGTCAGGTACGAGAGTATGTCTTCCACAGCCAGGACGAGCGTCTGCAGCGAACCGAGGGCCGTTGAGCGCAGGCTGTCCATCGCCGACTGCTGTGCTATTGACGCGAAGTATCTGCGCCACCGAGCCAGCCAACCGAAGGCTCGTTTAGCATCGAAGCTCAAAAATACAAGTCCGGCGCGTACGGAGAGATTCTCAAGTGACGGTTCTTGCGTGCTATCTGCTCCACCTAAGAGGGGCTGAAGTCGGGTTATGATCGCGGACGCGTTTGGGTCACGACCACCTCGGCGATACCCGATCGCAGCAGCAAATCCGATTGATAGGCGTTCTTCATCGCTCCAGTCATTTCGAGCCAGAGCAAGATCGAAAATATGGGCGCTCACCAAGAACGCCTGACGTTGGCGAGCTGCCGAGTAGCGTTGACGCGCATCACTTACCGACGCCACGCCATGCAAGTACCATGCTGTCTTAATTAGCTTCTCATCAACAGATGGACGATCAAGCACTAGGGCGATTTCAGCCTGCGCCATTCGCTCTTGCAATCGCTCAGCCGTCGGGAGACCGGAGCGACCCGCAAGCGCTTCCCCGAGCAGATGTATGTCTAGAGACCGCTCCATACGATCTCCTTTACCTTCGAGGCAAACTCAGGAAAGTCCGGCAACGCAATAACGATTGACTCGGTTTGCCCAGCCGCCACAAACTCCGGGAATTGTGTGCCGAGCGATCTGAACGTGTTGCTGTTTCGTGGGCGATGTTCGAGAGACGCCCCTACGGAGACTCCCACGCCTGCTCTTGCGCTCCGTTCGAACCAGAGGTCAACCATGCCGTCGTAAAGCTCCCCCAGGGCACCTTCAGCAGTGAGGGTCGCCGGTCCCGCGAGCTTGGCAAGGTAGTGGTGGCCTCTCTTGCGCAACTGTTTCGCCGCCCGGTTGATCGTTTTCGATATCCGAGCATCTGCGTCGTGCTTCTTAATCTCCCAGAGCCGGAAAACGAGGGTTCCGCAAGAGTCCTCGTAGACGACGAGCCCATCTCCCCCTGGTTCGAGTGCATCGGCCTTGATGGGTGGCGCTTCTACGAGAGTGCGTCCGTCCCGACAGGATGTACGCTCGGCCACAACGCGGTGCCAGAGCAACTCCGCGACGTGCCCTTGTACATGATCGGCGGGCTTCGGAGCATCCGGAAGGCCGAAGCCGATGGAAACAAATGCCTTGACGGCTTCTAGTTGTAAGAGGTCATGACGTTGTTGA
>NZ_KV824967.1:0-1763 GCF_001816085.1 Micrococcus sp. HMSC31B01 | reverse complement strand
CCCCGCTTACACAGACAAGTTGACACGCCCCCCGGGGCCGCCCACGGGCCCCGGCAACGCTGATCTGCTCCAGCGTGGTGGCCAGCATCGAGGTGTCCGCCACCTGCCCGCCGGTCACCACGAACGCCAGCACCCTGCCCTTGCCATCACAGACCAGATGATTCTTCGTCGTCAGACCGCCACGGGAGCGTCCGATGGCATGGTCAGCCGGCTCGTCCGTTGATTTCTTGTAGTTCATCCAGGCCCCCTGTGGGGCGGGGCAGGGTCGCCCCGTGCTGGTGGACGCGCACGATCGTGGAATCGATCGAAGCCACCCAATCCAGCTCGCCAGCCTGCTGTGCCATCGACTGAGTGCGCTCGAGCACCTGCTCCCACACGCCTTGGGCGGCCCACCGGTTGAAGTTCTTGTAGATCGTGTTCCAGTTCCCGAACCGCTCGGGCAGATCCCGCCACGGCGCCCCCGTGCGGAAGCGCCACGCGGTGGCCTCGACCACCGCGCGCCGATCCACCGGCGGCCGACCCGTGGACTTCGGGGCAGGGAACAGCGGGCCGATCACGGCCCAGAGCTCGTCCGAGATGACATCACGCGACATGACCCCAGACTCGCGCATCCACGTCCCCGAATCCTTTAGCAACACGCCCTAAGAAGCCGCGGATCGCCGCTGTTGGGTTTAGCTTGGTGAAGAAGATAGAGCGTATGGCGATCGCCCTGCAGATGACCCACTTGTAGGCGCAGAGCCCGTACTTCACCGAGAGTTCCTCCCTGGTCCGCAGGGTGGGCAAAGGCCTCGGCCTGAACGGCGTCGACGTGCTTGCTGTGGCAGGCCATGGCTTCACCAACTGCAAGGAGGTCGTGCCTACGCCATGCTCTTCGTGCCCTCCGTGGCGGGATCCCTCACGAAGAGTGCGAGCTGAACAGCGACGAGGACGTGCCGGCCGACGTCGAACTGCTGACCGGGGTGCTGGCGCGCATAGTGGAGGGGATTTGGAGGGGTCGGGATAGGCAGCGCGGCGGGCAGTCCCGCCCCAGGCTAGCGGTGCTGGTCTCCTCCGAGGGCTGATCATGGGACTGGCCCCCAGTACGCCTTGGCCTCCATCCAGGCGAGGACATCGAAGACCCGGAGTACCGAGACCTCGGTGGGCAGTGACGCCGCCGAATGGTAGGACGCGAGTCGCTGCCATATGGTCCGCTCCTGGGCGGAGAACTCTGCATGGAGCAGTGCCCGGCCCACGTAACCGTCCTTTCGGGTCTCATGGAAGACGGTCTGGCGTAGCTCGGCGTCAATGATTGGGAAGAGTCGCGGCCGCTTGCGGGCGACGAGCTTCGACGCGATCGTGGGGCCGATCTTCGGCAGGGTCTTCAGCGCCTCATAGAGCTCGTACACCGGTGCCATGTCCTTGCCGGACGGGTCCGGGTCGACGTCGATGAAGTCGCGGTCGGGGCCGACGGCCTCCAGTAGCCCAGCGAAGTGCACCCTCTGTGTGATGAGCAGATGCACGACCGCATGCCCCGGCACTGGCGTGTTCAGCAGGGCGGCGGAGGCGACGTCGTCGGAGGTGAACACGTTCGCGGACGCTGCGCGCGTCCCGCTCGGGTCGAACCCGTCCCATCGGCCGCCGATGAACTTTCCGGGCGTGAAGTAGTGGCCGAGGAGGTCGACGGCACGATCGGTCTGATCGGAGACGACGGTGCGGGGCAGGTGCAGCTGGGGTGCGGTCATGGCTTCCTCTTCCACTAGATGTAGGAGGGCATGACGTTGTTG
>NZ_KV824966.1:0-2782 GCF_001816085.1 Micrococcus sp. HMSC31B01 | reverse complement strand
CCGCCGGGTCGGTGGGTGTCATGGTCGCCGGCGTGCTGATCATTCTCACCGGCCAGCCGATCTGGGACGTCGTGGTCGCGGCGCTCATCGCGGTCTTCGTCATCATCCGGGCGGTGGTTCTGGGCAGGCAGGTGATCGCGGTGCTGGGCCAGCACGCCCCGGAAGGGGTGGACCCGGAGGACGTCGCCGGTGACCTGGACGCGGTCGAGGGGGTGGAGGAGGTCCACGACCTGCACCTGTGGACCCTGACGTCGGGGATGAACGTGGCCACGGCCCACCTGGTCGCTGACCAGGGCGCGGACCACGGCGCCGTGCTTGCCGGCGCGCGCCGGGTGCTGCACGACCGTTACGGTATCGCCCATGCCACCTTGCAGGTGGAGGGCGCCGGCAGCGACGGCTGTCACGACCTGAGCTGGTAGCACTCGGCACGGAAGCCCGCTCGCGAGAGCCGCACATGCTTGAGCAACGTCTTAGGAGCGCGCGATGGCCGCGAAGCACGGCAAGGGCCCCGGGCCGGACGAGGGCCAGCGGCCGGCCCGGCGCGGGGTGGTGCTCACCCTGCTGGGGATCGGTCTGGTCGCCGCGGCTTACGTGGTGACGATCGTGGTCATGGTGGTGCGGTGACGCGGCCCAAACGGACCGCGGCCTCATGGCGGCGCCGCAAGGCGGTCATCGCGTCGTCCAGTGCTGTCCTCGTCGGGTCGAGCACGTAGAGGTCGTGAAGACGTCCAGATATAGGCCTGGGACGGGAGTTCTTGCATCGACTGAACTCCCCGGTGGTTGCAGGTCCGATACGCAGGGGTGCCAGTAAGTAGGGCTGATCGGCGCCCATTTTCTTGTCTCGCGCCCCGGGGCGAGGCGGTCCCCTATCGGTGTCCCTGTGTGCGGGGCAGGTTCACGCCGCGCAGCAGGAGAGCTTGGCGATGTCGGTGGTGAAGGCCTGCGCGGTGAGCTTGAGGCCTTCGGCCATGGTCAGGTAGGGGCTCCAGAGGTTGGCGACCTGGCTGGTGGTCATGCCGGCCTCGAGCATGTAGACCCCGGCGGCGGCGAGGTCGCCGGCGTCCTGGGCCAGGGCGGTAATGCCGATGATGCGGCCGGTGTCGGCGTCGGTGACCATCTTGATGAACCCGCAGGTGTCGCGGTTGACGATCGCGCGTGGGACGTGCGCGAGTGACAGGACACGGCTGTCGTAGCGGATCCCGGCAGCGGAGGCCTGCCGTTCGGTCATCCCGACGGCGGCCAGGGCGGGGCTGGTGAACACGACCCGGAGCAGGTGGCGGTAGTCGACCTCGAGGCCGGCGCCGGTGAGGGCGTTGTCGGCGACGAGGGCGCCGTGGGCCGCGGCGACGTACACGAACTGACGGTGGGCGGTGACGTCACCGGCAGCCCAGACGCGCGGGTTGGTGCTGCGCAGATGGCTGTCGACGACCACCTCGCCGTGGTCGCCGGTGCGCACGTCGACGGTGTCGAGACCGAGCGTGGCGGTGACCGGGCGGCGCCCGGTGGCGACGAGTACCTCGGCCGCCCGGAGTTCCTGTGAGCCGTCAGTGGTGGTGGCAGTGACCGTGACCTCGCCGGTGGCCGGGTCGCGGCGGACCGCGCTGGGCACCGCGCCGCGGATGATCTGGATGCCTTCGTCCGTGAAGATCTCATCCAGGGCGGTGGACGCCTCGGGTTCTTCCTGGGACGCCAGCCGTGAGCGGACCAGCATGGTGACCCGGACGCCGAGCCGAGCGAAGAGCTGGGCCTGCTCCATCGCGACGTAGCCGCCGCCGATGACCAGCAGCGACTCCGGGACGTGGTCCAGTTCCATCGCGGTGGTCGAGGTCAGGTAACCGGCCTCCTGCAGGCCGGGGACCGGCGGCGCCCAGGGCCTGGAGCCGGTGGCGATGAGGTAGTGCGCGGCCCGGACCGTCTCCACCGTGCCGTCAGGGCCGGTGACGCGCAGTGCCGGCTCGCTGGGTGTGCCGACGAACGTGGCGTCCCCGGGGTGGAGATCCCATCCGTACTCGGTGGCCAGGTCCAGGTACTTCTCGCCACGCAGTGACCCGACGAGCCGATCCTTGCCGGCGATCAAGGCGGGCATGTCGACCGGCCGGACTTCGGGGAGCGGCAGGCCGGGGAACCGGGAGGCGTCGAGTGTGACGTGGCGGGCCTCGGCGGTCGCGAGCAAGGCCTTGGAGGGCACGCACCCGGTGTTCACGCAGGTACCGCCGACGGTGCCACGCTCGATCATCACCACCCGTCTGCCGAGGTTGGTGGCGCGGATCGCGGCCGCGAACGCCGCCCCACCGGACCCGATCATTGCCAGGTCATACGACCTGCTGTTAGCCGTTGCCGTCATGAACTCCTCCTTCATCGCCCTCAGGATCGACCTTCCAGTGCACTGGAAGGTCAAGGGGGAGAATGAGTGGCATGCGGATCGGTGAGGTGGCTCGGGCGTCGGGCACGACGAGCAAGACCCTGCGGTACTACGAGGAGGTCGGGCTGCTACCCGCCGCGGACCGCACCCCGGCGGGCTACCGGGACTACGGCGCCGAGGTGCTCGACCGGCTGGACTTCATCCGCCGGGGGCAAGCGGCCGGGCTGACCCTGGCCCAGATCGGTCAGGTGCTGGACATCCGCGACCGGGGGCAGGCCCCCTGCCGGCACGTCACCGACCTGCTCGACACCCGCCTTGATGTGATCGACCGGCAACTCGCCGAGCTCGCGCAGCTACGCACCACGATCGCCGACCTGCGCGAGGACGCCGCCGCCGGCGACCCGGCCATGTGCTCCCCCG
>NZ_KV824965.1:0-6777 GCF_001816085.1 Micrococcus sp. HMSC31B01 | reverse complement strand
CCCGCTTACACAGACAAGTTGACACGCCCGTCAAAGACAACTTTCCCACGCGAGGGAGAGCTATAGAAAGTTGCCCCGCACCTGCCACACCTGTCACACCCGCCCCTGAATCCGCAGAATCACGCCGAATCGACGGCCCCGAGCGCACCACGCGCCGGGGCCGTCGTCGTCCCCGAGGAGGACACCACCGATGACCACCGAGAACACGGCCAGCACCGACCGGGCCAGCACCGAGGAAAACCTCCGTGCCGCAGTCCGTTTCCACGTCGGCCGAAACGACCGCATCCGTAAACGTGCCGAGCGCGCCGAAACCGAGGCCGCCGAACTCCGCGCCGCCCTGGCCCAGGCACACGCCGAAACCGACCGGCTGCGCGCCCAACTCACCGAACTGCCGGAGGCCCACACATGAGCACCCGGCGCGCCTACACCGAGGACGACGTGGCCCGGTTCATGGACCTCGCCCGCGGCGGACGAGACCGCCACCGGCCCACCACCGGCACCCGCGAGCTGACCGACCGCCGGCCCATCCCCCGAGACTGGCCGGCCATGACCAACGCGGACGGGTCACCGTCCGCGCCCCTGCCCACCGCCGACCCCGAGAAGGAGTGACGGGATGACCCGCCTGTTCCGATCCCACGCAACCTACTGGACGAAGAATCGCCGCACGGCCCGCCGAGCGCAGGCGCTGCCCGCCGTGCAGATCGACCCCGAGGGCCGCGAGGTGCCCGGCGTCGCACTCATCACGGACGCCCACCCGCGCGTGGTGCTCACCGTGGACGAGATGCGCGCGCTTGCCCTCGCCCTGATCGACGCCGCCGAGGTGGCCCGCCAGCAGCTCGCCCCCGCTGAGCCCGAGCAGACGGAGAAGGCCGCATGAGCCGCCGAGGTCCGGACAGCACCCCTGAGCATCCGCTCCCCGCCACGACCCCCGAGGACTGATCCCCGCATGTACAGCGTCTACGCCCAGCACTGGCAGCGCGACACGGAAGCCGCCGCCTCCGCACGCGTCTACCAGGTATCCCGCCTGCGTCACGACGCGGCCCCCGCCCCCGGCGTTTCGATCTTCCGTCACGGCCGCCCCGTGCTGACCCTCACTCCCGACGACGCCCGGCGGATCGCTGACGGCCTGCACGACGCCGCCGAGCGTGCCGAGCGCGTCCCCACCACCCCGACCCGCAAGGAGCACCACTCATGAAGCACCCGCACATCACGCACGCCGAGGCCGAAGCTCAGGCCCACCCCCTGCCCCTGGAGGACCAGATCACCTACTGGAAGGCCCGCGGCCGCGCCCTGGAACGCGCCGCTCAGCGCGCCCAGACGCACCCCCGCCCCGAGGACGCCGCCCCCGAGACGGCGCCCACCCCGACCGGCCCCGACCCCGTGCAACTCGAAATGCTCGAAGCCCGCATGGAAGCCGCCGCCGCCCGCCGCGGGATCGACCCGGACCCCCTCCTCCCGTACCTGCGGGCCGAGCCGTTCATGAACGAGGACGGCCGCGTCGAGCGTGCCGCCGTCGAGACGTTCTTCCAGCAGCTCGCCGACGCGCGCGACGCCCGGATGGTGCGCCCGTGACCGGCCCCAGCACCGACGGCGTCCGCGGCGGCCGGCAGACCTGGGCCCAGTGGTACTACTCCGGCGCCCCCACGGCGCAGGACATGGCCGACCGGCGCCACGCCGACACGGCCCGCGCCGAGCGTGCCCGTCTCGACGCCGAGGCCCTCAACGCCCGCCACGCCGAGCCCCGCCCCGATCCGGCCGCCCGGCTGCGGATCGCCCTCACCAACCTGGGCCCAAGCATGGTGCCCCCCGGCGCAGGCCCCACCCTGGCCGACGTCAACGCCGCGATTCGCCGCGAGGCCGGCCCCGACCGCGCACTGCACCAGCAGATGCTCGACCTCCACTTCACCCAGCAGGCGCGCCGCCGCGCCGCCGGCAACCACTGACACACGAAAGGCAGATCATGAGCACTACCAAGACCACCCCCGCCTACACGACGGCCGAGGACATCCGCGCCCAGGTCCACGCGCACGCCGAGGAAGAGCGCCGCGACGCGGCCGCCCACGAGGCAATGCTGAACCTCATTCAGCAGATCGGCGACGGCCGCGAGGACCCCGAACCGGACCTGGACGCCGCGTACGAGCAGGCCCGCATCAGCGGGGACTGGGAGGAGTACGAGCGCATCTTCCGGGCCCACGACGACTGGGCCGACCGGTCCGCCAAGCGTGCACGCATGGCGAACAACCTGCGAAGCCGTGCCATCCCCAACCCCGAGCGACGCCGCACCCTCAAGGGTGACGCCGGCCGTCTCACGCTGGCCTACCTCGCCGGCGCCCTGCCCAGCATCCTCGACGCCGCCCAGCGCCTCACCCTCCACGGTGTGCCTTCCACCGCTGAGGCCGCCATGACCGCCGACCCCCGCGCCCGGGGCCGCCACGTCGAAGCCGCCGCCGTCGTGGACGCCTACAGGGCCCTGCGCCGCGCCCAGGCCGCCGCCGTGACCGACATCAACGCGACTGTCGCGGAGAGCTTCGGGGGGCCGTCCAAGGTCTCCTCGCAGAGCGTGCTCACCATCGGGCAATTCCGTGACGCCCTCCACCTCGACGCGACGTGGCTGAGCAACCGCCGCAACGCCATCGGGCAGCTGCGCTCCTCCGCCACCCGCGCCCACCTGCGCCGGTACGTCCCCGGGATCGTGGAGTTCCTCGACGACGCCCCTGCCGAGCTGTTCGGGCCGATCACCGCGGACGGGTTCCCCGCTGAGTGCACCACCGTCCCCGCCCGCGCCCAGTGGCTCGCCACGTGGAGCACCCGCCTGGACTTCTGGGTGCCCGAGTTCGAGGACCTCCAGCAGCTCCAGCACCTCTACGGGGCCGCCATCAACCCAGAGCACTGGCAGGACCGCAAGGGCCTTGTCCTCGCCAACACCTACGAGGGGGAGAGCGCCGCCGACAACGCCGAGCGCCTGGCCCTGGTCAACCTCGACTACCGCCGCCCCGACTGGGACAACCCCCAGCCCGAGCCCACCGCCGAGGACCTGGACGCCATCACCGCGAACCGCGCCGCCCTCCCGCGCGAGCAGCACCCCGGCCTGCACGCCTGAGCCGCACCACCGCGACGCGGCCCGCCCACCACACCGGAGGGCGGGCCGCCCCGCACCCACAGACCCACGCCCGCACAACGCACCCGCACCCGTGCCTGCAAACGCGTCCCCTCACGCACGCTCACACACCCGACCACCAACGCCCCACCCCACCGCCGAACGCCCGCCACAGCCCGCAGGGAGAAGCTCCCAGCACACCCCCAGAGCAAGGGGGGCACCCCACCTCCCCCCGGGGGGCGCCATCCCCGCCCCGCCACAGTCTGTGGCTCGGGCTGTGTACGGTTCCCACCCCCCGCCCACACGACGCATGAAAGGCCCCAGAATGCCCGTTTCACCCTGCCCTGAGTGCGGCCGCGACGTCATTCCCGCGGGGATCGGTCAAGCTCCGCGCTTCTGTTCGACGTCCTGCCGTCAGCGCCGGCATCGCAAGGTCACCCGCGTGCGTGGGGAGCTCGCCGCCGCAGAGACAGAGCGGATGCCGCTCCGCGCCGCGTACTACCGGGAGTGGCTGGCGCGGCTGATGGGCGACTGAGCCGTCCCTTCCTGGGCCTATGCCGGTCTGACGGGAGCGCTGGGCCGCGCCCGTGCCCTGAAACGGGCCGTCCGAACAGCAAACCGCCCCGGCGGAAAGCCGGGGCGGCGCAGAAGTTGTAACCGGGGTGCTGGCTTCTCTCTTCGCCAGACTCGGGTAGTGGACCTGAGGCCCGGCCCGAGGAGCGTCGCTGTAAGCCTGAGGCTATGGCTCTTCGCTCACTAACGATGCTACACCGTCCCGAAGTTCGGTCAAGGACTGTGGATGTGATGTGCGTACGCTTGCGCTATCACTCTTGTGGTCGGAGAAGTCCCCAAGGCCGATTGTCTCTGCAACATGGCGGGCAAGCTGAGCTTTTGGGGACTGCTGTTTCAGGTACTGGGTCTGCCCCATCTCCTCAACGCCACGCCTGTAGTGGTACGCGGAGCTGGCCACGATGTCAGCGATCTGCAGCCCGGGACACGTCTTAGAGTCGAGGCTGACGGCGGTGAGGAATCGACGGTTGCCCATGCGGCCGTTGATTCGCGCCAGGAGCTCCGCACCGTAGGAGACCTCCTTGGGCACGCTGATGTGGTCGAGCAACGCAACGCCGAGCTCTCGTCTCGTTGTCATTCCACGAAGCAGTCGCTCAGTGGCGAAAAGGTGTCCCTCCCACTGCTCTACGTCCACCCAAGGATCGAAGTGCCGCTTGTCCAACACGAAGATGCCGAAGCGGGCCCCTGCGCCAACCGCGTCGTCGATCACGCGGCGTAGGACGGGCAGTGACCCCTTGTTCACGCGTCCGAACTTCAACTCGTCCGCGTTGGTGTAGTTGCTCTCCTGTCGGACCGCTTCGAATCCGCGCAGGACCCGGTCCGGGTCGTCAGTCTTTACGGCAGCGGTGACGAAGTACTCGCCCTGGCTTCCCTTGGCTCCGGCCTCGTCCACGAAGTAGGTGGAGCAACGGGTTTCCAGGGGAAGGTGAACTTTCGGTGCGGGCATGTCCGTCCTTAGGAGAGGCGAGATTCACAGCCTAACTGTGGGAGGGCCCGTCGTAAGGCTCCCCACGCCTCATGGCCCTGGCGCCCCGAGGTAGCCGTCTCATGAAACGTCTCTCCTGGTCTGGCGAAGGGACGACCAGGTGAGGGCCATGGGTAGGCTCCCACTTCATGAAGTCGCTCGCACCCGTCGGCGTTCTCGCCGCTCTTGCCCTGTCCCTGTCCGCGTGTGCTGGTGGCACCTCCGCGCCGGCATCGTCGTCCCCTGCCGCCCCGTCGTCGACGGCTGCCGAATCTGGCGCCGGTGACCTCGCTGCCAGCGTCCGCGACGCTCTGGCCGGGAACGCGCACGTGACCGGCGTGGAGTCCCCGGAGGCCGGCCGCGTGGAGGTGTCCACGGACCTCACGGACCCGCGCACGGAGAACAGCATCGAGGCCGACCAGGCTAAGGCGATCTGCGAGGCGGCCGCCGACGTGGAGGGCGTGGACTACGTCAACGTCACCGAGTCCGACGGCACCAGCTGGGTGCTATTCGGACACCCGCGCTACCCCGCCGGGGAGTGCACTGAGGTCTGAGCCCAGGTCTAGCGGCGGGCCCGTAGGCTGTGCCCACGCGCCGCACAACTTGGCCGCTACCTCTAGGAGATTCCGCCATGCTCACATCACGTCGGATTGTTGCCTCCACCTTGGCCCTGTCGGCCCTGCTGCTGACCGGGTGCCAGGGTGATCCTGAGTCCACCCGGTCCAGCACCTTTCCGAGTGACGACTACGTGACGGTGACAGTTCGGGGGCAGTGGCTGCCCCCGAACGGCACGACGGTGCGTAGGGAGAAGGGGAAGGTGCTGCTGAACGTCGATCGCGAGACCGTGGATTCCAACTTGAATGCTTTGCTCCCGTCATCCCCTTCCGGGAAGTGGTACGAGGCGAGCTACATGCTCACGCGGGGCTCCCTGGTGGAGGCGTACGTCTCCCTCCCTGGCGCCGTACCTGGCATGACCACGGCCTGCGAGCTGGAGGTGGATGGCGTCACGCTCGACAGGTCTGAGCTGGTAGCGGGAAGCGGGAACACCGCGATCTGTTCCGCGCGATTGCCAGCCAAGTAGTCCGCCGGCGCTGGGCCGCGGGATGGGCGAAGTACCTACCTAGGTAGAAGCTGCTTGCCCTGCTGAACATGAGCGGCCCCAGCTTGGAGGGGAAGGGCCGCGAGCACCACGGTAGCGCCCGGCCCAGCAACCGCGCGTGGTTGCCACAGAGCACGGCCCCGGCCTTCCCATCGCGGGAGGGCCGGGGCCTTCGTCGTCTCGGGGGTGCGGACACTATCCGCACCCTGCCGACGTGACTACCCCTCACGTCACCGGCGCGGAGGGTCGGCACTGAGCGCCGAACCTGCGACGGCGGCAGGTTGGAGGGTGTCGGCAGCCCCGACGCCCTAGGGTGGATATTCGGTTGGGCCCCTCAGCGGCTCCGAGTGCGTACAGACTGTGGACGCCCCAGGGGTCCCCCCTGAGCGGGGACCTCTGGCCGGCACGCTGTTCCGGTCACCGCGCATCCCACGTGCGGGCTGGGCCAGTGCGTCATCACCACGAGGCGAGCCTACGCGCTCACTGCTCGCCGCCCAGTTCGGCCCATGCGGCCTCCCATGCTGCGCCCATCGTCACCACCTGCACGCCCAGCCGGTCCGCCGCCCGGGCAAGATCGGTGATCGTCCCGCCGCCCTTCTTCGACGCGATAGCGCGGACTGCGTCGCGCACGTCCTCGGCCTGGAGCTCTTCGATCCGGTCCGCGACTTCGAGCAGCCGGGAGCCGAGGGTGCGGGCCTGGCGGGGAGTCAGATCGCCCACGATGAGGTTGTCGATCCCGCACGGTCCCACTTCCAGGAAGAAGCCCCGGTCAGGCGCCCAGCTGGACCCTACGTTGCCCACCCGCGGGCCGTCGTTGATGCCCCAGGATCGTTCCTCTGCGAACCCGTCGCCGTACACGTCTACGCCGTCGTTGTACTTCTCCCAGTCCCGGACGGTGAAGCCTGCGGGGCGGTGATGGTCTGCTGCTTGTCCATGGTGTCTCCCTAGGTAGTGCGGTGGTCAGGTCTAAGGCGTCCCCTGCGGGGACTAGCGGACCTACGGGCGGGCTTGTTCTGATCCCCTGCCCCAAAGCTCCCGACGCCCCCG
>NZ_KV824964.1:0-3639 GCF_001816085.1 Micrococcus sp. HMSC31B01 | reverse complement strand
CCGACGCCGGGCGCCCTGGCCGAACACGACCCCGGCCTCCGGGCGGACTGGGAGGTCGCCGAGCTCGCGCCGGACGGCCTCGGCCACCGCTTCACGCTGCGCCACGCGGCCACGGGCCGGGAGCTGCGGGCCTCCGTCGGTCTGCCGGGCCGCTTCAACGTGGCCAACGCGGCCCTCGCGGTTCTGCTCGTGCTGCACGCCGTGGGGGAGGAGCACCTGGACGCGCTCGCCGCGGTCCTGGACGTGCCCGCGGGGGAGGGCCCTCTGGCTGCCGCCGTCCCGGGGCGGATGGAGGTCGTGGGCCGCGAGCCGGACGCCGTCGTCGACTTCGCGCACAACCCGGACGGCATGGTCCAGGCGCTGCGCTCCCTCGCCGACGCCCGGGCGGCGGCCGGGACGCGCGGCCGCACCCTGATCGTGTTCGGCTCCGCCGGCGACCGTGACCGTGACAAGCGGCCCGTGATGGGCGCGATCGCGGCCCGGGCGGCGGATGTGCTGATCGTCACCGACGACACCCCCCACTCGGAGGACCCGGCCCCGATCCGCGCCCACATCCTCGCCGGCGCCCGCGCCGAGGCCGACCGCATCGCGCGGGAGGAGGGCCGCACGGTCGTGATCGAGGAGGTGGCCGACCGTGCCACGGCCATCCGCCGCGCCGTGGAGCTGGCGGGGCCGCAGGACGGCATCCTCCTGGCCGGCCGCGGGCACGAGACCACGATGGACTACGACGGCGAGCTCGTCCCGCTGGACGACCGGGTGGCCCTGCGCGAGGCCCTGGCCGCCCGTGTCGCGGCGGCCTCCGCCTCGGGCTCCGGCCCCGCCCGCGAGGGTAAGGTCATCGAGTCATGATCGCTCTCACCGCAGCCCAGATCGCCGAGGCCGTGTCCGGCACGCTCTCGGCCACCCTCGACCCCGCCACCGTGCTGGTGCACGTCACCCCCGACTCGCGGGAGGTCACCGCCGAGGGCACGCTCTACGTGGCGAAGCCGGGGGAGCGCGCCGACGGCCACGACTTCATCGACGCCGCGCTGGGTGCCGGCGCCGCCGCCGTGCTCGCCGAGCGCGCCACGCACGCCCCCGACGGCGCCGCGCACCCGGCGATCATCGTCGAGGACGCCGTGCTCGCGATGGGCGCGCTCGCCCGGGAGGTCGTGCGCCGCGTCCGGGGGCACTCCCCGACCACCGTCATCGGCATCACCGGCTCGGCCGGCAAGACCACCACCAAGGACCTGCTCGCTGCCCTGCTGGCCACCCAGGGCCCCACCGTCGCACCGGTCGGCTCGTACAACGGCGAGGTCGGCGTGCCGCTCACGGTGTTCCGGGCGGAGCTGGACACGCGCTTCCTCGTGGTCGAGATGGGCGCGGACCACGTCGGCAACATCGCGTACCTCTGCGACATCGTGCGCCCGGACATCGGCGTCGTGCTCATGGTGGGCACCGCCCATGCGGGCAGCTTCGGCGGCGTGGCGAACATCGCGCGCACCAAGGGCGAGCTCGTGGAGGCCCTCGGCCCCGAGGGCGTCGCCGTCCTCAACCTCGACGACGAGCGTGTCGCCGGCATGGCGGCACGGACCGCCGCCCCGATCACCTGGTTCACCGCGGACGAGCGGGGCGTCGCCCGCGCGGCCGAGGACGTGGCCGCCGGCCGCGCGTCGGGACTCGTCGCCGCACGGGACGTGCGAGCCGACGACCAGGAGCGCCCCGTCTTCGACCTGCAGGTCGGGACGGATGAGGCCGCCGTGCGGCATCCGGTCGCCTCCGGACTGACCGGCCTGCACCACGTGCACAACGTGCTGGCCGCCGCCGCGGCCGCCCACGCCGCCGGCATGGACCCGGCCGAGATCGCCCGTGGTCTCGACGGGCTCGGGCCCGCCAGCCGCTTCCGGATGGAGCGCACCGACCGCGCGGACGGCGTCACGATCATCAACGACGCGTACAACGCCAACCCCGAGTCCATGCGCGCCGCGCTGCGGACGCTGGCCACCCTCGGCCGCTCCAGCGGCCGCCGCACCTGGGCCGTCCTGGGGGAGATGCTCGAGCTCGGCGATGCCCGCGTCCGTGAGCACACCCTCGTGGGCGAGTCCGTGGTGCGCCTGAACATCGCCCAGCTGCTGGTGGTGGGCGCCGGAGCCCGGCCGCTCTACATCGGCGCCCTCAACGAGGGCAGCTGGGGCGAGGAGGCGCACTTCGTCGACGACGCCGCGCAGGCCGAGGCGTTCCTCGCCGAGCACCTGCGCCCCGGCGACCTCGTCCTCGTCAAGTCCTCCAACGGCGTCGGGCTCGCGGCCCTCGGCGAGCGCCTCGCCACGGCCGACGCCGTCGCCGCCCCCTCCGCCTCCCCGAAGGAGTCCCGACCGTGATCGGACTGCTCATCGGCGGCGTGCTCGGCCTGGTCCTCTCGGCCGTCGGCACCCCGCTGTTCATCAGGTTCCTCGTCAAGCGCGGATACGGCCAGTTCGTCCGCGACGACGGCCCGACCACCCACAAGACCAAGCGCGGCACGCCCACGATGGGCGGCGCGGTCATCATCGGCTCCATGGTGCTGGCGTACCTGATCACCCACGGGCTGCTCGCGGTGTTCGGCGTCGACTTCGGCGGGCCCACGGCCTCCGGCCTGATCCTGCTGCTGCTCACGGTGGGCATGGCCTTCGTCGGTTTCGTGGACGACTTCACGAAGATCACGAAGCAGCGCTCGCTCGGCCTGACGCCGCGCGGCAAGATCATCCTCCAGGCCCTGATCGGCACCGCCTTCGCGGTCCTCGCCCTGAACTTCCCGGACGAGCGGGGCCTGACCCCCGCCTCGACGGCGATCTCCTTCGCCCGGGACATCCCGTGGCTCGACCTGGCCTTCGCCGGACCCGCGATCGGCGTCATCCTGTTCGTGATCTGGTCGAACCTCATCACCACCGCCACCACGAACGCCGTGAACCTCACGGATGGCCTCGACGGGCTCGCCACGGGCGCCACCGCCATGATCACGGGCGCCTACGTCCTGATATCGCTCTTCCAGTCGAGCCAGTCCTGCGCGCTCGAGGGCACCCGCGGCTGCTACGAGGTCCGCGACCCCATGGACCTCGCCCTGCTCGCGGCGATCCTCACGGGCAGCCTGCTGGGCTTCCTCTGGTGGAACACCTCCCCGGCCAAGATCTTCATGGGGGACACCGGCTCCCTGGGCCTGGGCGGCGCCCTGGCCGGCTTCGCGATCTTCACGCGCACCGAGATCCTGGTGGCCGTGCTGGCCGGCCTCATGGTCGCGATCACCCTCTCCGTCATCATCCAGGTGGGCTGGTTCAAGGTCTCCGGCGGCAAGCGCGTGTTCCTCATGGCGCCGCTGCAGCACCACTTCGAGCTCAAGGGCTGGGCCGAGGTGACCGTCGTGGTCCGCTTCTGGCTGCTGTCCCTGATGTGCGTCACCGTGGGGCTCGCGATCTTCTACGGCGACTGGCTCATCCGCCAGGGCGGCCTCGCGGGGGTGACCCCGTGACCGGCCCCGCGTCCGACGCCGCGCCCGCACCGGTGCGCCGGCCCCGCGCCGACACCGCCCGCACCGCCGACCTCACGTCCTGGGACGCTCCGGGGTGGGCCGGCCTGCGTGTCGTCGTCACGGGCCTGGGCCTCACCGGCTTCTCCGTGGCCGAC
>NZ_KV824963.1:0-4162 GCF_001816085.1 Micrococcus sp. HMSC31B01 | reverse complement strand
CGCGGGCATGATCCGGGCGCTGCACGGGATCGGCGTCCGCGAGGTCGTGATGCTGACCGGCGACCAGCCCGGCGTCGCGCAGGCCGTGGCCCGGCAGGTGGGCGTCGACGACGTGCGGGCGGGCCTGCTGCCCCAGGACAAGCTCGAGGCGATCGAGGCCCTGCAGGCCGAGGGCCGCGTCGTCGCGATGGTCGGTGACGGCGTCAACGACGCCCCGGCCCTGGCGACGGCGGACATCGGCGTGGCCATGGGCGCGGCCGGCTCCGGTGTGGCCATCGAGACCGCGGACATCGCCCTGATGGGCGACCGGCTCGAGCGGCTGCCGCAGGCGCTCGATCTGGCCCGGCGCACGGTGCGGGTGATGCGGCAGAACATCGCGATCTCCCTCGTGACCGTCGTGGCCCTGCTGGCCGGCGTCTTCGCCGGCGGCGTCACGATGGCCGTCGGCATGCTCGTGCACGAGGCGTCCGTGCTGCTGGTCATCGTGAACGCGATGCGCCTGCTGCGGCGCCCGGGTCAGCCCAGGTCCACGACCTCGAACTCGAGCAGGTCGGCGCCCGTGGCGACCGGCGCCGGGCGGCCGCCCTGCTCGGCGGCGTGAGCGGCGGGCATGCGCCCGTCCCGCCAGCGCTGGAAGTCCTCCTCCGACGCCCACGTCGTGACCACGAAGTAGCGGTCCTCGCCCGCGGTGGGCCGGAGCAGCTGGAAGCCCTCGAAGCCCGGCTCCTGGTCCACCGCGTGCTTGCGGGCGGCGAACCGCTTCTCGAGTTCCGGGCCGGCGCCCTCGGGGACGCTGATGGCGTTGATCTTCACGACGGACATGGGCTGGCCTCCTCGTCGGCGGGGGTGCGGCGTCGGGTCGACGCCCTCACCGGCCGACTCTACGCCCGGCAGCGGACCGGGGATCCGTCGAGCGGTTGATGCCCGGCGGCGTCGTCCCCGTCGCGCTCGCGGTCGCGGCGCTCGCCCTCGCGCTGTTCGAAGGGTTGGAGCGACACCGCGAGAAGGTGCGCCGCTCGGCCTGGACGTGATGGGGGCGGGCCTGGTCCTGGCCGCGATGGCCGCAGGCGCGTTCCTCTCGGACGCCGCGGCCCGTCACCTGGCGGCCCGGTTCGGCGCCCCGGGCACCGTGCTGATCGGGCTGGGCCTGGAGGTGGCCGGGGTCGTGGCGCTCGCCCTGCTCCTGGGCCCGGACACCTCGGGTTGGCTCGTCGCCGTGCCCCTCGTCGTGTACGGCCTCGGGCTCGGCCTGGCCTCGGCGCAGCTGACGGACATGGTGCTCCAGGACATCCCCGTGCAGATCTCGGGTCAGGGCGCCGCGACGCAGAGCACGGTCCGGCAGATCGGCTCAGCGCTGGGCACCGCGTTCGCCGGGGCCACCCTGTCCATCGCCCTCGCCGCCACGCTGCCCGCGGCCCTGGACGACGCCGGCCTCACCGGTCCGGCGGCCGACTCGCTCGCCGCGGCCACGCGGGACTCGGCTGGCACCACGATCCCGCAGCTGCGGGCGCAGGGGGAGCGCGGCCCGCTCGGGGAGCACACGAAGAAGCCCCCGGAACCAGTAAGGATTCCGGGGGCTTCGAGTGGGGTGAGCGACGGGGATTGAACCCGCGACCTTCTGGACCACAACCAGACGCTCTGCCGACTGAGCTACGCCCACCATGTCTGCTTCACACGGACGGATCCGCGCGGCGCAGCGGGGTCCACAGTACACGAGATCCCGCGCAGCGCCGAATCGGGGCAGTGGGGCCGGGAGTGCCTGCTCAGGCCTGCGCCCCGGACACCACCTCCGCGATGGCGCGGGCCTCCTCCGTGGTGGGGCCGGGGGCGGGGGCCATGACGGCGGCCCGGTAGTAGCGCAGCTCGGTGATGGAGTCCTTGATGTCCCCGAGGGCGCGGTGGCCGCCGGTCTTGGCGGGGGCCTGGTAGTAGGCGCGCGGGTACCAGCGCCGGGCCAGCTCCTTCACGGTGGACACGTCCACGATCCGGTAGTGCAGGTGGTCGACGACGGCGGGCATGTAGCGGGCGAGGAACAGCTTGTCCTGGCCCACCGTGTTGCCGGCCAGCAGGCCCTTGCCGGCGGGCACGCGGGCGGCGATGTACTCGAGGACGCGCGCGGCGGCGTCGTCGAGCTCGAGGCCCTCCGCGAGCTCCGGCAGGAGGCCCGAGGTGGTGTGCATGTCCCGGACGAACGGGTCCATCTGCTCGAGGGCGGCCGCGGAGGGACGGATCACCAGGTCGATGCCCTCGTCCAGGATGTTCAGCTCGGCGTCCGTGATGAGCACCGCCACCTCGACGAGCTCGTCGACCTGGGGGTGCAGGCCGGTCATCTCGCAGTCGATCCAGACCAGGGGGGCGCTCTCCGGCGCGGGGGTGCTCGTCTCGCTCATGCCCCCAGGCTACTCGCGTGTCACGATGGTAGATTCGAGCGAGCCGCGCCCTCGCGCGCCCACGCAGGACCGCACGGAAGGACCCGTCGCATGAGCGTGTCGACCCCGCGTCCGTCCGGGTCCACGGCCCACCGGCCGGAGTACGTCGGCGTCGGCGGCCTCCGCGCGGACCCCCAGGTCGCCGGCGCGGACTGGTGGCCCATCCTGGTGGGGACCCTCGGCTCCCTCCTCCTGGTGGTGGGCTCGTACTCCGTCGGCTGGCTGGCCTCGGCCTCCCCGATCAACCGCTGGCAGTGGCTGATCCCGTGGCGCACCCAGGAGACCGGCGTGCTGGCCGGCACGGTGCTCCTCACCCTCGGCTGCTGGGTGATGTTCTGGGCCTGGCTGCGGCTGGGCCAGACGATCCGCCCCTTCGGCCGCGGCGCTTTGCGCACGGTCAACCTCGCCACCGTCCTGTGGTGCCTGCCCCAGGTCGTGGCACTGCCGATCTTCAGCCGGGACATCTTCGCCTACGTGGGGCAGGGCCGTCTCATGGTGGCGGGGCAGGACCCCTACGTGGACACGATCTCCTCGCTGTCCAACTGGTTCCAGCTCGGAGCGGACGCGACCTGGGCGGACTCCGAGACCCCGTACGGTCCGATCTTCCTGTGGATCGAGCAGGCCGTCGTCGCGATCTCGGGGGACATGAACCCGGACCTGGCGATCTTCCTGTTCCGCCTGGTGGCGGTGGCCGGCGTCGCGCTGATCATGGTCTTCGTGCCGCTGCTCGCCCGCCGGCTGGGCGTCAACGGTGCGTGGGCGCAGTGGATCAGCGCCGCCAACCCGCTCTTCACCATCAGCTTCGTCGCGTCCGGGCACAACGACGCCCTCATGGTCGGCCTCGCCCTGGCCGGCACGTGGTGCGCGCTGCGCGCCGGACATCCGCTCCGCCCCCAGCGACCCGGGCAGTCCGTCGCGTGGGGGGTGGCCGGCGTCGTGCTGGTCACCCTGTCCCTGGGCATCAAGCCCATCACCCTCGTGCTGCTCCCGTTCATCGGCCTGCTGTGGGCCGGCCCGACGGCCCGATGGCCGCGCCGGTTCGCCTTCTGGGCCCTCACCGCCGGGATCTCCTTCGGCCTCATGGCCCTGGTGGGCGTGCTCAACGGCTTCGGCTTCGGCTGGGTGGCCGTGATGGTCGGCACGGGCACGGGCACCGTGCCGTGGGGGCCGATCGGCATGCTGTCCCTCATCACGGTGGGGGCGAGCGAGCTCCTCGGGCAGGGGGCGGACGTGCAGGCCGTCGAGGGGGTGTACAAGACCGCCGGACGCGTGCTCTCGGTGCTCATCGTGCTGGCCCTGATGTTCCTCGGCCGCCAGGACCGCGTGATGACGCGCATGACCTGGGCGTTCACCGCGCTGGTGATCCTCTCGCCCATCATCCAGCCCTGGTACCTGTTGTGGCTGCTCCCGTTCTTCGCCGTGATCGGCATCCGGGACAACTGGCAGATCAAGTGGGTCGTGTTCACGGTCGGCTACTTCCTGGCGTTCGGCGCGTCGGACCAGCTCTTCACCTGGCAGTTCCTGGACATCGCGGACCAGGTCAAGGCCGTGTCCCTGATCGTCTCCGCCGTGTGTCTGCTGTGGATCCTCGTCGTGGACCGCCGCACCAGCCGGTTCGTGAAGGACCACTGGCACGTGCGCCCCGCCGTGCGCGCCGGCCTGGCCCGGCTCCGTGGCGCCCCTCGACCCGTGGAGCCGGGGGAGTGAGGCCCGCCGCCCCCGCGACGACCGGC
>NZ_KV824962.1:1271-2014 GCF_001816085.1 Micrococcus sp. HMSC31B01 | reverse complement strand
CCATCTCGAGCGAGGACACCATCGCCGAGGACGTCACCCACGCGACGTGCTCGGACTGCCCCACATGCGGGACGCCCGGCACACCGGGGAAGGCCAGGCCGACGACGTCGACGCGGTCCCGGGGACGCTCGGCCTCCACCACGAGGCGCACCTGCTGGTAGACGCCGGGCAGCTCGAGCAGCCGGTGCGGGTCGGCGGCCACGAGCGGAGCGCCCTCGGCGCCGACGCGCACCGCCCAGGCGTTCGAGCCGTCCGCGTCGGGGCGCGGCGAGATCAGCGCCGCGGCGAGCGCGGGGAAGCGCTCGGCCAGCAGGGTGCGGAACAGGGCGGCCGGCGCGTTGGTCAGCCAGACGTTGTAGCCCAGGTGCAGGGCGAGCGCCGTGTGCGGGTCGAACGGCAGCGGCTTCACCCCGTGGGCGGCGAACTCGGGCGCGCGCCGGGCCCCGGCGTCCAGCCCCGCGTTCACGCCGTCGGCGAACCGGGTGAACCAGGCCCGGTCCTCCGCGTCGTCGAGGGCGTTGAACGCCTGGCGGGCCGCGCCGTCCAGGTCCATCTGCCGGGCGGCGACGTCGTTCGCCACCGCCGGCGGGCCGAACACCTCGGCGCTCATGCCGGTGACCCGGCGGTGCTCGCAGTCGACCTGCCAGGCCCGCTCCGTCGCCACGTGCCACCCCTGGAGGTAGGCCAGCTCGGGCAGGGACGCGGCCACGAGCGTCGGCACGCCGTGCGCGTCCCGGTGGCAA
>NZ_KV824962.1:0-1251 GCF_001816085.1 Micrococcus sp. HMSC31B01 | reverse complement strand
GCCCGCCACGTCACCCGTCGCCGTCCCGGTCCACGCGTCCGCGCTCATGCCGCGGCGTCCTGCCGGAGCTCCGCCAGCGCGCGGCGCAGCGGCGCGGCCACCGGGTTGGCCAGGCGACCGGCGTAGAGCAGCGAGCCCGACGGGTCCGTCAGGTCCACCATCTGCGTGGCGTTCCGCAGCTGCAACCGGTTCAGGCACGAGTGCGCGAAGTCCTCCGCGTCCAGGCCGAGGCGCTCCACATCCGCGAGCCCCAGGGCCGTGTACTCGGCGAGGACCCGCCCCACCACGGCGTAGAACTCCTTCGCCGGCAGCAGGGCGTCCGCGTCCATCACGTCGGCCAGATGGCGCAGCACGCCGTCCAGCATGTCCGTGAAGAAGGAGAGGGAGAGGTCCTCGTCGGTGAGGTCGATGCGGATGCGCCGGGTCTGCTCCGTGAGCGGGACGCCGTCCGCGCCGACCACCACCTCCTCCCCGATGTCCTTGAGGAAGGCGCCGGTGACCCGTCCCTCCCGCAGGCGGAGCACGATGTTCTCCCCGTGGGGCATGAACACGGTCGAGTAGGCGGCGGCCAGATGCACCAGCGGGGTCACGTAGGCCGTCACCACCCCGTGCAGCCACTGCGCCGCCGTCAGCCCCGAGCGCTCCACGAGCGCCCCCGCCACGGAGCGGCCCCCGCCGTCCCGGTGCAGCAGCGCCGCCATGGTCATGACCCGCTCGCCCTCCGCCAGGCGCGGCAGCGGACTCTCCCGCCACAGGGCGGCGAGCATCTTCGTGTGAGGACCCTTCGAGCCCACGGCATGGAAGGCGTCCCCGGTGTACCCGGCCGAGGCGTACTCCCGCAGCACCCCGAAGCCCCACCTCGCGAGCAGGGGGTCGGAGTCCACGAGGTCGGCCACCACCGCGTTGATCGCCGGGGTGACGGACATGTACGCGGGGGAGAGGCCGCGCACGAACCCCATGTTCTGCACGGACAACGCCGTCTTCAGCTGCGGGGCGTGCGGGTCGCTCGCGTTGAACAGGGTGCGCACCGCCTGCATGGCCGTGAACGCGTCCGGGTCTTCGCCCACGTGCACCAGCCGCCCCGCGGCGAGGTCGGGGGCGAACGCCACCTGGATCCGGTGCTCCCACTGCCACGGGTGCACCGGGATCAGCGTGTACGCCTCCGGATCGACGTCGAGCGCCGCCGCCCGCTCCGCCCACAGGCCCGCCACCGCCTCGGTGATCGGCGGGGGCGGCGCCGGCACGGCGGCG
>NZ_KV824961.1:0-1740 GCF_001816085.1 Micrococcus sp. HMSC31B01 | reverse complement strand
CGGGCGCGTGGACCTGCCCCGGGCCCGCTGGGAGCCCGACGACGGCGCCGCGCGGGCGATCCGTGCGATCGCCGACCGTATCGTGTCCGGGCCCGGTGCGAGGATGAGGCCATGACCAGGGAACACGGGGTGGACCCCTTCGACGACGACGCGGCGGCGCCGGAACGGGCCGCTCGGCTGGTGCGCACGGCCGCCGCGCCCGAGGACCGGATCACGCTGACGGACGAGCAGGAGGCGATCGCCTCGCTCGCCCCCGGGCACGGCGCCGTGCTCGTGCTGGGCGCCCCCGGCACGGGGCGCACCACCGTGGCGGTCGAGTACGCGGCCCGCCGGATCGAGGCGGGGCTGGACCCCGAGTCCCTCCTGCTGCTGGCCCCGAGCCGGGATGCGGCGGCGCGGCTGCGTGACGCGCTGACCCGCCGGCTCGCCGCCGCCGGTCGGGGCACCCGCGCCGTCACCCCCGTGCGGACCTGGTCCTCCTACGCGTTCGACCTGCTGCGCCGTGCCCGCGTCACGGGACCGCTGAGGCATCTGGAGGTCGCCCCCCGGCTGCTCACCGGTGCCGAGCAGGACACGGTGATCGCCGAGCTGCTCGAGGGCTACGCCGCCGGCCTCGCCGCCGCGCCGGACTGGCCGGACGACGTCGCCCCCGCCGTGGAGGCGAGGGGATTCCGCCGTGCGGTCCGCGAGCTCGTGGACCGCATGAGCGAGCTCGGCCTCGAGCCGGGCCGCCTGCAGGAGCTCGGCACCGCCCACGGGCGCCCCGAGTGGGAGGCCGCGGCCGTGCTGCTGCAGGACTACCGGGACCGGATCGACCTGGGCATGGCCGAGGCGTTCGACGCCGCCGGGCTGCTGTCCGCTGCCGTCCGCGTGCTCACCGAGCGGCATCCGGAGGACCCGGAGCGCGACGCCGCGGCGCAGGCGTTCGTGGCGGAGGAGCGGGACCGCCTGGCCGTGCTCGTGGTCGAGGACCTCCACGAGGCCACCCCCGCCGTGCACGACCTGCTCAGCGTGCTCGGCCGCGGGCGGGACGTGTTGCTCACCGCGTCACCGGACACCACCGTGGAGGGCTTCCGCGGCGCCCGGCCCGACCTCCTCGCCCGGTACCCCGAGGTCCTCGACCCCGATCCCGTGCCGGGGGCCGCCCCGCCCGCGTCCCCGGACGGACGCGTCCGGGTGCTGACGCGCGGGCACCGCATGCGCGCCGCGGTCCAGGACGCCTACCTCCGCGTGGCCCGCCGGGTCCGCCAGCGCACCGCCGGCGTCGAACGGACCCGCACCGAGACCGTCCCGGCGGACGGCGACGGCGCCGTCCGGGCGCACGTCGTGCCCACCCGCGCCCACGAGGACCAGCTCGTCCTCGAACGGGTGCTGCGGGTCCACCACGAGGACGGGGTGCCCCTGGACCGGATCCTCGTGGTCGCCCGCTCCGGCTCCCGCGTGGCCGCGCTCGCCCGTCACCTGGAGGCCGAGGGCGTCCCCGTGCTGCGGGACGCCGCCGGGCTCGTGCTGAAGGAGGAGCCCGCCGTCGCGCCCCTGCTCACCCTGCTGGACGCGGCGGGGGCGCTCGCGGAGGATCCGGAGGCCCGGGTCGAGGACGTGCTCGACCCGGACGAGGTCGTGGGACTGCTCACCGGCCGGTACGGGATGGCCAGCGCGCTGCACGTGCGGCGGCTGCGCCAGGACCTGCTGGCCGCCGAGCGGGGCCGGGGCGGCGCAGGGAGTCCTCGACGGCGCGCA
>NZ_KV824960.1:0-900 GCF_001816085.1 Micrococcus sp. HMSC31B01 | reverse complement strand
ACGGCCGCCGCGCGTCAGGCGCGGGCGCGGCGCAGGCGGCGACGCTCGCGCTCGGAGAGCCCGCCCCAGATGCCGAAGCGCTCGTCGTTCGCCATGGCGTACTCCAGGCACGCGTCCTTGACGGTGCAGGCCTCGCACACGCGCTTGGCGTCCCGCGTGGAGCCGCCCTTCTCCGGGAAGAACGCCTCGGGGTCCGTCTGCGCGCACAGGGCGTCCGCCTGCCAGGCCAGCTCGCCCTCGACGGGCTCGGTGGTCACGCCCGGGATGGCGGCCCAGTCGGCGGAGACGGGCACGGCCTCGACCGGACGCGCGTCACCGGGGAAGAGGGCGGTGACGGTGGCGGCCGGGGTGCCGGTCTCGCCGTCGAGGTCGTGGGCGGTGAGGAAGGCGGTCGCCTGGTCCTCGAGGCTCGCTCCCGGGACGCCGGCCTGCGGGTCGGCGGGGTCGAGGAACCAGTCGCTGGGGACGCTCCGCGGACGAGGCGTCGGCGCCTGCGCGGGATCGGCGCGGTGCGCGTCCTCGACTCGCTGGGTCTGCTCCATGTGTGACGCCTCTTCCCGGGATCGACGTGGCGGTGTGGGCCGGGTGATCGTGCGGTCCGCGTGGGTGCCGGGCACGCCGGCGGGCCCCTCCTGCCGGGACCGTTGGCCCGGGTTCATTACATCGGTGTGATTCATGCCGAGTCAAACCGGGCGGGTGCCACACTGGGCCCATGGTCTCCCTCTCCGCACCCCGGTCCACCGGCCCCCTCGTGCACCGCCTCGCCTCCTCCCCGCGGCCCGCGCTCGTCCAGGAGCCGGGGGCCCCGGACGAGCCCGGCGCGGTGGACCAGCGCATCGAGCTCTCGGGTCGCGTGACCGTGAACTGGGCCGCCAAGTTCGCGGGCCTGCTCGGCGCCGA
>NZ_KV824959.1:0-1576 GCF_001816085.1 Micrococcus sp. HMSC31B01 | reverse complement strand
CGGGGGCGAGCACCTCGGCATGGGCGTGGGTGTCGTCCGTGGCCCAGCGCGCGAGCTCCTCACCGTCCCGCAGGACGGCGACGGAGGCGGCGGCGGAGGAGTCGATCGCGAGGAGCAGGGCCATGGCCGCCAGTCTACGGAAGCACGACGCCGGCCCAGCGCGGGCCGCGGCCGGTCACGACGGCCGAGCGCAGCTCCTCGACCTGGCCCCCGTCCTCGTCGGAGAAGTCGGTGACGATGCCGTCCTCCTCCCCCGCCGAGGCTGCGGGGGCGTCCTCACCCCCGCGGGCCCGGACGATCTCGATGTCCAGCCACGAGGCGTCCGGGTCCTCGGGGAACCCGGCGAGGGACTCGGCCATGCCCCGGCCCCACTCGACGACGGTCACGGAGCGGTCCACGCTCGCGTCCAGGTCGAGGTCCGTGAGCTCCCCCGCCGAGCGCAGCCGGTACGCGTCCACGTGCACGAGGTCCGGGGTGCCCGCCGGGGCGTCGGCCGGGGCGGGGTGGACGCGGGAGAGGACGAACGTCGGCGAGACCACGCCGGAGGCCACGCCGAATCCGCTGGCCAGCCCCTGGGTGAAGGTCGTCTTGCCCGCGCCGAGGTCGCCCGTGAGGATCAGCACGTCGCCGGCGCGGAGCACCCCGGCGAGGGCGCGGCCGAACGCCCGGGTGCCGTCGGCGCCCTCGAGCGGGACCGTCGCCGTCAGCACGGGCTCCGGCAGGATCGGGCCGGGGGCGGGGATCTCGTGGTCGCTCATGGGCGGGCCTCCTGGGTCGGCGTGGGGTCCACGTGCTGCCGGTCCACGCGGCCCCCGATGCGGGTCACCAGCTCGTAGTTGATCGTCCCGGCGGCCGCGGCCCACTCCTCCACCGGAATGCCGGAGGCCGGTCCGAACAGCTCGACGGCGTCGCCGGGCGCGTCCGCGGCGTCCGGGCCGAGGTCCACCACGAACTGGTCCATCGCGATGCGGCCCACCACGGGGACGGCCCGGCCGCCGACGTGGACGCGCGTGCCCTCGACGACGCGCGGGACGCCGTCGGCGTAGCCGACGGGCACGAGCCCGAGCGTGGTGGGCTCCGCCGTGACGTGGCGGAACCCGTAGGACACGCCCTGCCCGGCGGGGACGGCCTTGACGTTGGCCAGGACGGTGACGAGGGACATGGCCGGGCGCAGCCCGAGCTCGGCGGCGGTGACGTCCGCGAACGGGGAGAGCCCGTACAGGCCCAGGCCGACGCGCACCATGTCCAGGTGCGTGTCCGGCCGGGCGAGGGCGGCGGGCGTGTTGGCCAGGTGGCGCAGCAGCGGGTGGCCGAGCGTCTCGGCGGCCTCGGCGGCCATCCGTTCGAACCGCAGCAGCTGCGCCGTGGTCTCGGCGGCCCGGTCCGGCTCGTCCGCCACGCCGAGGTGGGAGAACACGCCCTCCACCCGCACGAGGCCCGCGGCCTCGAGCTCGGCAGCATGCGCCACGAAGGCGGGCCACCGCTCGGGCGTGCAGCCGTGGCGGCCCAGGCCGGTGTCCGCCTTCAGATGCAGGACCGCGCGGGCCTCGGGTCCGGCCCCGCCACGGGCCCGCAG
>NZ_KV824958.1:0-2842 GCF_001816085.1 Micrococcus sp. HMSC31B01 | reverse complement strand
GGGGGCCGTCGCCGTAGCCTGGCCGCATGAGCACCGCCGACGCGAAGACCCTGATCGTCCTCCGGCACGCCAAGGCCGGCTGGCCCGACGCGGCCGACGACCATGCCCGCCCGCTCGCCGAGCGAGGCCACGCCCAGGCGCCCGCCGCCGGCGACTGGCTCCGCGAGCACGACCTCGTCCCGGACGCCGTCGTGTGCTCCGATGCGCTGCGCACCCGTCAGACGTGCGTGTGGGTGTGCGAGCGCCTGGGCGAGCTGGCACCCACGCCCTACCTGGACCCGCGGCTCTACGGCGCCGACGCGGCGCGGGCCCTGGCCGTCGTCAACGAGACGGAGGAGACCACGCGACGGCTGCTGGTGGTGGGCCACATGCCGTGGGTGCAGGAGCTGGGCATGCGGCTGATGAGCCTGGACTCGGACCAGGACGCGGCGCTGCGCATGAGCGAGCACTACCCGACGCTCGGGATGCAGGTGTTCCGGGTGGAGAAGCCGTGGGCCGAGCTCGACGGCCGCGACGCCGCCCTGACGCACTTCGTGGTTCCGGGGCGCTGACCTCCGCGGCGGCGGGCGTGGCAGAGGCGCGCCGACATGACGAAGGCCCCGCTCCAGCAGGAGCGGGGCCTTCCGATCGTGCGCCCAAAGGGATTCGAACCCCTGACCTTCTGTTCCGTAGACAGACGCTCTATCCAGCTGAGCTATGGGCGCATCATCCGATCCGCCGGAGCGGCTCGAACTCGTAGAACACTACAGGACCTCTCCGGCGAAGTGCAAATCGACGGTCTGCGGCGGTCTGTGTCGGGGGTGTGGCGGAGGCGCGGTCATGATAGCCGGGCTCGGGTACCATGGCAGGACCGTGCGGCCACAACGATGTGGTGCGCGCTTCGGCGGTGCACGCATCGGAGTGGACGGGACGGAACGGCCCCGGACCCCAATGGGAGGACTCTCCACCATGGCTGACAACGCCACCACCTCGTTCGCGGATCGCGCCCTGGCGGACGCGCCCACGGACTACGCCCAGCTGCGCGAGTGGGTCGCTCAGATCGCAGAGCTGACGCAGCCGGACTCCGTCCAGTGGGTCGACGGCTCCGAGGAGGAGCGCGACCGTCTCGCGGACGAGCTCGTGGCGGCGGGCACCCTGACCCGCCTGGCCGAGGACAAGTTCCCCAACTCCTTCGCCGCGTTCTCCGATCCCGCCGACGTCGCCCGCGTGGAGGACCGCACCTTCATCTGCTCCGAGAAGGAGGAGGACGCCGGCTTCACCAACAACTGGATGGACCCGGCGAAGATGCACGGCATCCTCGACGACGCGTTCACCGGCGCCATGCGCGGCCGCACCATGTACGTGATCCCGTTCGTGATGGGCCACCTCGACGCCGAGGACCCGAAGTACGGCGTGGAGATCACCGACTCCGCCTACGTGGTCCTGTCGATGCGCATCATGGCCCGCATCGGCCAGGACGTGCTGGACAAGATGTCCCGCGAGCAGGCCTTCTACGTGCCGGCCGTGCACTCCGTGGGCGCCCCGCTGGAGCCGGGCGAGCAGGACGTGCCGTGGCCGTGCAACGAGACCAAGTGGATCGTGCACTTCCCCGAGGAGCGCTCCATCTGGTCCTTCGGCTCCGGCTACGGCGGCAACGCCCTGCTCGGCAAGAAGTGCTACGCGCTGCGCATCGCCTCCGTGATGGCCCGGGACGAGGCCTGGCTCGCCGAGCACATGCTGATCCTCAAGCTGACCAACCCCGAGGGCCGGTCCTACCACATCACCGGCGCCTTCCCGTCGGCCTGCGGCAAGACCAACCTCGCCCTCATCGACCCCACGATCGAGGGCTGGAAGGCCGAGACCCTGGGCGACGACATCACCTGGATCCGCGCCGGCAAGGACGGGGAGTTCCGCGTGATCAACCCGGAGACCGGCTACTTCGGCGTCGCCCCCGGCACCGGCTGGTCCACCAACCCGAACGCCATGCGCGCGATCTCCAAGGGCAACTCCATCTTCACCAACGTCGCCCTCACCGACGACGGCGGCGTGTGGTGGGAGGGCATGACGGACGAGGTCCCCGAGCACCTCACCGACTGGCGTGGCAACGACTGGACGCCCGAGTCCGGCACCCCGGCCGCCCACCCGAACTCCCGGTTCTGCACGCCCATCGAGCAGACGGACATGCTGGCCGACGAGTACCGCGACCCGCGGGGCGTGAAGCTGGACGCCATCCTGTTCGGCGGCCGCCGCAAGACCACCGTGCCGCTGGTGACCGAGGCCTTCGACTGGGAGGACGGCATCCTCAAGGGCGCCACCCTCTCCTCGGAGACCACCGCGGCCGCCGCCGGCGCCGTGGGCGTCGTGCGCCGCGACCCGATGGCCATGCTGCCGTTCCTCGGCTACGACGCCGGCGACTACCTGGCCCACTGGGTCAGGGAGTCCGGCAAGGCCGACCCGGAGAAGCTGCCGCGCATCTACCTGGTCAACTGGTTCCGCCGCAACCGCGACGGCGGCTTCGCCTGGCCCGGCTTCGGCGAGAACTCCCGCGTCCTGAAGTGGGTCGTGGAGCGCCTCGAGGGCAAGGCCGAGGCCGAGGAGACCCCGATCGGTCTCGTGCCGGCCGCGGGCTCGCTCGACCTGTCCGGCATCGAGGTGTCGGCCGAGGACCTCGAGGACGCCCTCAAGGTCGACGCCGCGGAGTGGGCCGAGGAGAACGAGCTCATCGAGCAGTGGCTCGGCCGGTTCGGCGAGTCGCTGCCCGCCGTCGTGCGCGAGCGCTTCGAGGCGCAGAAGGCCCGGTTCGCCCAGGCCTGAGCCCCGCCGCACGCGGAACGGCCCGCACCCGTGAGGGGTGCGGGCCGTT
>NZ_KV824957.1:0-550 GCF_001816085.1 Micrococcus sp. HMSC31B01 | reverse complement strand
GTTCGGCGGCGGCTCCCACGCCGCCCCGGCCGTGGCGCCCGACGGGTCGTCGTCGCGCCCGGCGTCTGCCGAGGGCGGCGATAGGGTGACGGCGTGACCGTCCTGCCCGTCCGCACCATCCCCGACCCCGTCCTGCGCACCGCCGCGTCGCCCGTGCCCGCGGGTGCGGACGTGCGCGCCCTCGTGGCGGACATGATCGAGACGATGCACGCCGTCGGGGGCGTGGGCCTGGCCGCGCCCCAGGTGGGCGTGGGTCTGCGGGTCTTCGTGTTCGACGTCGCCGGCGTCGCCGGGCACGTGGTCAATCCCGTGCTCGAGACCGCCGGGCAGGCGCTGCGGGAGCCGGGCGAGGGGTGTCTGTCCGTGCCCGGGCTGCGCTACCACCCGGCGCGCGCCGCGGAGGCCGTCGTCCGCGGCACCGACGTGGACGGGAACCCGGTGGAGCACCGGGGGACCGGCCTGCTCGCCCGCTGCCTCCAGCACGAGACCGACCACCTCGACGGGATCCTCTACGTCGACCGCCTCGACGGCGAGGAACGCCGTGAGGCCC
>NZ_KV824956.1:0-804 GCF_001816085.1 Micrococcus sp. HMSC31B01 | reverse complement strand
CCCGCCGAGCGACGTGCGGGCGACGAGGTCGGCGAGCTCCTGCTCGAGCCGAGCGTGGCCGGCCGCGTTGCGCTCGGCCACGGTGGGCGCGGACTGCGCGGCCGGGGCCGGGGTGCTGGCGGTCATGAGACCCCCTTCAGTGAATGACGACTAACTGAACCGAGCCTCAGTGTAGTGACGATCGTCACTGACGTCGACCGGGCGCCCGGCGCGCCTCGTCTCGTCCTACAGTGGAACCCATGCCCGCCGCCGATCCCGCGTCCCCCGCCGCCCCGGCGACCCCGCCGACCGCCCGGGAGGCCGCCAAGGCCCGACGCCGGGTGGACCTGCTCGCGGCCGCGGCGCGACTGTTCGCGGCCCGGGGCTTCGACGCGGTCCGCCTCGAGGACATCGGCGCCGCGGTCGGGATCAGCGGCCCCGCCATCTACCGCCACTTCGCCGGCAAGGCCGCCGTGCTCACGGCGATCCTCGACACGGCCTCGCAGGACCTGCTCGACGGCGGGCTGGCCGCCGAGGCGCAGCACGCGCCGGGGGCGGAGACCCTGCGGGCCCTCATCGGCTTCCAGGCGGACTTCGCCCTCGCCCAGCGCGACGTGATCCGTGTGCAGGACCGCGACATGTCCGCCCTGCCCGACGGCGCGCGCACGGCCATCACGCGCACCCAGCGCGCCTACATCGACGTGTGGGCGCGCCAGCTGCAGGTCGTCCACCCCCACGAGGACCAGGCCACCGCCGTGTTCCGCGCCCAGGCCGTGCTGGGCCTGCCCAACTCCACCCCCCGCTCGGTGCGGCGCACCGCGGCCG
>NZ_KV824955.1:0-754 GCF_001816085.1 Micrococcus sp. HMSC31B01 | reverse complement strand
CCCGGCCGGCGCCCGCGGTCGACGTCCCGCGCGGCCCGGGCCAGGAAGTAGCCGACCGCCAGTCCGGCCTGTCCGGCGCCGATCACCGCGACGTCCACCGGATCCGGGGACGCGGCGTCCGCCGGGGGCGAGGTCAGGGGAGCCGTCATGCCCCGAGGCTACGACCGGCGGCTAGCGTGGGGGCTATGCCTGAGACCCCCGCGAGCCCCCGCCCGACCTCCCGCGACGCCGCCGGGACGTCCGAGGCGTCGCTGACGGGTGCGCGGGACCAGCTGGCGGACCTCGTGGCCCGGTGGGGCACGGCCCCTGCGGACGCGCCCGGTCACCACGACCCGGCCTCGCTCACCACCATCCCGCCCGAGGCCGTGCCGATGTGGGGCTTCGAGTGGCCCCGGTCCGGCGATCCGCGCCCCTCCGCCGTGCTGATCCTGTTCGGCGCCCTCGACGACGTCCCCGCCCGTCACGACGCCGAGCGCGTGCACCCGCACGTGGACGTGCTGCTGACCCAGCGCGCCGCCACCCTGCGCCAGCACGCCGGGCAGATCGCGTTCCCCGGCGGTCGCGTCGACCCCGAGGACGCCGACGTCGTGGCCACGGCCCTGCGCGAGGCGCAGGAGGAGACCGGCTTGGACCCGGCCGGCGTGGAGGTCCTGGGCGTGCTGCCGGCGGTGCCGGTGGTGGTCTCCGGGCACGTGGTGCACCCGGTGCTCGGGTGGTGGCGGGACCCCAGTCGCGTGGCGGTGGTCGACCAGGC
>NZ_KV824954.1:0-6785 GCF_001816085.1 Micrococcus sp. HMSC31B01 | reverse complement strand
TATGGGCAGAACTCAATGGCCCTTGACAGTGGCCATCGTCGCAAGCGTCTCGCAGGTGCCTGCGGGGTTGGATCTCATCGGAGACGACTCCGGGGCGG
Organism: Micrococcus sp. HMSC31B01; assembly: GCF_001816085.1. Lineage (NCBI taxonomy): Bacteria > Bacillati > Actinomycetota > Actinomycetes > Micrococcales > Micrococcaceae > Micrococcus > Micrococcus sp. HMSC31B01. The sequence goes on along the minus strand of NZ_KV824954.1, from coordinate 6,687 downwards.
GGACGGCCGCCGTGACCCCGTGGAACGATGTCGGACGTACGTACAAGGTGACCAGCCCGGGTGACCGGGCCCGGCTGTGGCGTAGCGTCCCTCTGGACGTGAGCGCCTCCAGGCGGCACGACTGGCACCGGGTGACCGGGGACCGAGTGGCAGGGGACCGGGAGGGCGGGTCGATGGTTGCACCCGGATCGGAAACGTGGAGCCCAGGAGTGGGATGCGCTCCACCTGACGGCACTCGGCTGCCTCGCCTCCGCCGCGCGCTGCCTGCCCGTCGCCTCGGGCGTCGCGACCGTGCTCGCCGGGTGGAACCCGGGCACGACGCTGTGGCTGACCGACGTCGTCCGACCCGCGCATGCACCCGTGCAGGGGTGGCGCCGGGACCCCGACGACGGCGCGTGGGTCTGGCGTCCAGATGCGCCGGACGACGCTTCCAGGGGAGGAGAACGGCCGGTTCGGCGTGGCCCGGTCGCAGGCTGAGAACCCGCAGCCTCCCGTATCCCGAACGAAAGCACCGCCGGAGGCTCCCGTTTCCCGGACGAAAGTGTCCAGACGACAGAGGACGCGAAGGGGCGGGAGTCCGGACAGCGGAAGGCCCCGCACACCGAGCGGTGTGCGGGGCCTTCTGCGTCCGAGAGGATCCGCGGTCAGCCGTCGATCTTCGGGTTGTGCGAGCTCGGGTCGGCGCCCAGCTCGTGGTGGCCGCCGTCCTCGTGGCCGTGCTGGCCGTGGGTGCGGGCCTCCACCAGCTCCTCGCGGGAGACCGGGGCGACGCGATCCTGGTAGAACATGCGGTTCAGGCCGGCACGGGCCTTCTCCAGCGCGCCCACCTTGCCGTTGCGGCCGGGCATGGCCGGCACCGGGCGGCGGTCCTCGAAGGACACCAGGCGGTACAGCTCGTAGTCGGTGAGCTGGCGGTGACGCTCGTGGAAGCCGCCCTCGGGGGACATCTCGATGACGCCGGCCTCGTGGCCGTGGAGCACCAGCTCACGGTCCTTGCGCTGCAGGGACAGGCAGATGCGGCGGGTCACGATGAAGGCGATCACCGGGCCGAGGAAGAACAGCGCGCGCAGCACGTACAGCACGTCGTTCAGGGAGAGGTGGAAGTGGGTGGCGATGAGGTCCGAGGACGCGGCCGCCCACATGACGCAGTACCAGACGACGGCGGCCACGCCGATGCCCGTGCGGGCCGGGGCGTTGCGCGGACGGTCGAGCAGGTGGTGCTCAGTGTTGTCGTTGGTGATCCACCGCTCGATCCAGGGCCAGGTGCACATGCCGACGAGCAGGACGCCGACCGGGATCAGCGGCACGAGCACGCCCATGGGCAGGGACACCGAGGAGCCCCACGGCATCGGGATGTTCCAGAGGAAGGAGTAGTCGCCGATCATGCCCGGCATGAGGCGCAGGGCGCCGTCGAACACGCCGATGTACCAGTCGGGCTGGGTGCCGGCCTGCACCGGGGACGGATCGTACGGGCCGTAGTTCCAGTTGGCGTTGATCGTCACCGTGGAGGCGATGAGCGCGAGCACACCGAACACGATGAAGAAGAAGCCGCCGGCCTTGGCCGCGTACACGGGGCCCACCGGGTAGCCGACCACGTTGTCCTCGGTGCGGCCCGGGCCCGGGTACTGGGTGTGCTTGTGCACGACGACCATGAACAGGTGGATGCCGATCAGCAGCAGGATGGCGGCCGGCACGATCATGATGTGCAGGGCGTACAGGCGGCCGATGACCGAGTGGCCGGGGAACTCGCCGCCGAAGAAGAAGGCGGAGAGGTACGTGCCCACCAGCGGCAGCGACTTCAGGATGCCGTCGATGATGCGCAGGCCGTTGCCGGAGAGCACCTCGTCGGGCAGGGAGTAGCCGGTGAAGCCGGCGGCCCAGCCGGCCATCAGCAGGAAGCAGCCGACCAGCCAGTTCAGCTCACGCGGGCGACGGAACGCGCCGGTGAAGAACACGCGCAGCATGTGGACGGACATGGCCGCCACGAACATCAGCGCCGCCCAGTGGTGCAGCTGGCGCATGAACAGGCCGCCGCGCACGTCGAACGAGATGTCCAGGGTCGAGGCGTAGGCCGCGGACATCTCGATGCCGCGCAGCGGGGCGTAGGCCCCGTCGTAGACGACCTCCGACATGGAGGGGTCGAAGAAGAGGGTGAGGAACGCGCCGGACAGCAGCAGGATGACGAAGCTGTACAGGGCGACCTCGCCGAACATGAACGTCCAGTGGTCCGGGAAGATCTTGCGGCCGAAGAACTTCACGATCGGCGACATGCCCATGCGAGTGTCGACGAAGTTGGCGATGCGGCCGGTCGTGGTCGCCGGCTGGAACTCATTCACGGTGGTGCTCATAGGTGTCAGCCACGCTCCCAGTAGACAGGCCCGACGGGCTCATGGAAATCGCTCTGGGCCACGAGGTAGCCCTCGTCGTCCACGGTGATCGGCAGCTGCGGCAGCGCGTGGCTGGCCGGGCCGAAGATGACCTTGCACTCCTGCGTCAGGTCGAAGGTCGACTGGTGGCAGGGGCAGAGCAGGTGGTGGGTGTGCTGCTCGTACAGGGCGATCGGGCAGCCCACGTGCGTGCAGACCTTGGAGTAGGCGAAGATCCCGTCCACGTTCCAGTCCTCGCGACCCGGGGTGATCTTCACCTTGGCCGGGTCGAGGCGCATGAGCAGGACGACGGCCTTGGCCTTCTGGTTGAGCTTGTCAGGGCCCAGGTCGTTCAGGCCGTCGGGGATGACGTGCACGGCGGAGCCGAGCGTGACGTCCGAGGCCTTGATGGGGGAGCCGGTGGGGTCGCGCACGAGGCGAACGCCCTCGGCCCACATGGTGTGACGCAGACGCTCCGGACCGAAGTTGTAGATCTCCTCATCCGAGAAGTTGTCCGAGTCGTCCAGGTCGCGGAACACGGCGATGAACGGCAGGGGGGCAAGCAGGGCGGCGCCGATCAGGGTGTTGCGCAGCAGGGGGCGGCGCTTGATCTGCGACTCGTCCAGGATCTCGGAGATCATCCCGGTGGCGGCGACACGGTCGGCCTCCGAGCGGATCTCATGACGGTCCTCCACGGTCTCGTGGTCCGGCATCAGGGTCTTGGCCCAGTGCACCACGCCGATGCCGATGCCGAACATGGCGAGGGCGGTGCCCAGGCCGAGCAGCAGGTTCTGCAGGTAGATCTTGCTGAACGCCTCACCGTTGCCGATCTGCCCCACGCCGAAGTAGCCGATGAAGAAGAGCACCGTGCCCACGATGGAGATGAGGAACATGACCGAGACCTGACGCTCGGCGCGCTTCGCGGCCTTCGGATCCTCATCGGCCAGACGCGGACGGTGCGGAGGCAGGCCCGGGTTGTCGATCGCGTAGCGGGGCGCGTCCTCGCCGGCGTGCTCGAGGGAACCCGAGCGGTGCTCGGTCCCTTCAAAGCCTTTCTCGCCCATATGTCCTGTTTCCTTTACTCGAGTGATGAATGTCGATGACGGGTGGTCGGCGCGCCTGCGCCGACGGGATCAGGAGGACCGGCTGGTGAGCCAGACCATGAAGCCGATGATCAGCGCCAGGCCCGCGGTCCAGATGAACAGGCCCTCGGAGACGGGGCCGAGCGAGCCGAGGGCGAGGCCGCCGGGGGAGCCCTGGTTCTCGATGGTCTTGAGGTACGCGATGATGTCGCGCTTGTCCTCGGGCTTGATGTTCGAGTCGGAGAACACCGGCATGTTTTGCGGGCCGGTCTCCATGGCCTCGTAGATGTGCTTCTCCTCCACGCCCTGCAGAGAGGGGGCGTACTTGCCGCGGGTGAGCGCACCGCCGGCCGCAGCCGCGTTGTGGCACATGGCGCAGTTGATGCGGAACAGGTCGCCGCCGCGGGTGATGTCCACGTCCTCGTGGTTCACGTCCAGGTACTCGTCCTCGGGGACGGCCGGGCCGGCGCCGAGCGAGGCGACGTAGGCGGCGAGCTGCGCCGTCTGCTCGTCGTTGAACTGGTTCGGCTTGACCTGGGCCTGCGGGCCGTTCATCTGCATCGGCATGCGGCCGGTGCCCACCTGGAAGTCGACGGAGGCGGCGCCGACACCGATCAGGGACGGACCGGAGGGACCCCCCGCGGCACCCGTGCCGTGGCACGAGGCGCAGTTCGCGTTGAAGAGCTTCTCGCCCTCGGAGATGTCATCAGCCGAGGCGGCCGCGGTGACCTGCGTGGCCGCCTGCGCCTGGTTCACGGTGCTCGCGACGGAGTACAGTCCGCCGGTCACCAGGAGTCCCAGCAGGAGGAGCGCCAGCCCCATCAGGGGATGGCGTCGGTTCTGCGAAAGTGCCTTCACGGGGGTTTCCTATCGTTCTCTTCCCGGGCGGGCCGCTCATGCTGCCGGCCCGGGCCTGAAGTCGGTGCGGTGAGTGGGGGTCGTCTTACTTCAGGAAGTAGACGATGAAGAACAGGGCGATCCAGACGACGTCCACGAAGTGCCAGTAGTAGGACACGACGATCGCCGACGTCGCCTCGTGGTGGCCGAAGCGGCGGGCCATGTAGGCGCGGCCGATGATGAAGAGGAACGCGATCAGGCCGCCGGTCACGTGGATGGCGTGGAAGCCGGTCGTGATGTAGAACGCCGAGCCGTACGCGTTCGCCGCGACGGTCACACCCTCGGAGACGAGAACCGCGTACTCGTAGGACTGCACCGCCACGAAGATCGAGCCCATGATGAAGGTCAGGATGAACCACTCGACCATGCCCCACTTCCCGAACTGCAGGAAGGCGCCGGTGCGGCGGGGCTGGAGGCGCTCGGCGGCGAGGACGCCGAACTGGGCGGTGACGGAGGAGAGCACCAGGATCGTCGTGTTCACCGCGGCGAGCGGGACGTTGAGGATCGCGGTGTGCTCGGCCCAGAGCTCCGGAGACGTGGAGCGGAGGGTGAAGTACATGGCGAAGAGCCCACCGAAGAACATGAGCTCGCTGGCGAGCCACACCATGGTCCCGACCTGCACCATGTTCGGCCGGCTCGGGAGGCCCGTGGTGGGCTGATGGAGAGTGGGGTTAGCTGTGGTCACCCAGCCATTATGGCCCTAAACACCGCCCGGGCGGTAAATCCAACCTACCGTGTCGCAGGACGGGTCGTCAGCACCGTGCTGGGGTTTCAGTGGCAGTCGGGGGCTGGTGTCCAGGAGACGTTCAGGATAGCGGCGTGCGACTCCTGACACGGCGCGGCCTGCGGTGCGGTCGGGCCGCTAGGCTCGGGGCGTGAGCACCCCCGAGAACACCGCAGCAGTCCTTGGGACCTCCTGGCCGGAGGTCTTCCGCGCCCTCACCCTCGGTGAGGACCTCAGCGACGACGTCGCCGCGTGGGCGATGGGCGAGATGATGGCCGGTGACGCGACCGAAGGGCAGGTGGGCGGATTCCTCCTCTCCCTGGCCGCGAAGGGCGTGACCGTGCCGGAGCTGCGGGGTCTGGCCGAGGCCATGGTGCGGGCGGCCAATCCGGTGCACGTGGCGGGGGAGACCCTCGACATCGTGGGCACGGGCGGCGATCGGCTGGGCACCGTGAACCTCTCCACGATGTCCTCGCTCGTGGCCGCCGGAGCGGGCGCACGCATCGTCAAGCACGGCAACCGCGGGGCGTCGTCCACCGCCGGCGCGGCAGACGTGATCGAGGCCCTCGGCGTCGACCTGTCCATGCCGGCCCGCAAGGCCGAGGAGTGCGCCGAGGCCGTAGGCATCACGTTCCTCTTCGCTCAGAACTACCACCCGTCGATGAAGTACGTGGCCCCGGTGCGCAAGCAGCTCGGCGTCCCGACCGTCTTCAACTTCCTGGGCCCGCTGAGCAATCCGGCGCAGGTCACCGCGCAGGCCTTGGGCTGCTCGAGCGAAGCCATGGTCCCGCTGCTCGCCCAGGTGCTCGCCGATCGTGGGGTGCGCGGCTTCGTCTTCCGCGGTGCGGACGGCCGGGACAAGATCACGACGTCGGGGCCGTCGACCGTCCTGGAGGTCCGGGACGGTGTGCGCACCCACGAGCTCGATCCCCGGGAGCTGGGCATCGACCTGGCCCCCGTCCAGGCCCTGGCCGGGCGGGACGGCGCCTACAATGCGACCCTCGTCCGCGCTCTCCTGGCGGGGGAGAGGGGGCCGATCCGCGACGCCGTGCTCCTCAACGCGGCTGCGGGCCTGACGGCCTGGGACAGCGACGCCGACTCGCCCCTGATGGAGCGCCTCGCGGCCAATATGACACGGGCCGCCGAGTCGATCGACTCCGGCGCGGCACGCGATGTCCTGGACCGCTGGGTCGCCTTCTCGCGGTCCTGAGGCGAGGACGGACCCCGCCGGTGAGTCGGGGTCCGTCCTCGCGGGGGCTCAAGCGTCGAAGCCGAGCGCCCATCCCTCGCCGAGGTCCTCGGTCGAGTACGTGCGGAAGGCCAGCATGGTCTCGGTGTCCTGGATCCCCTCGACCTTGGAGAGGTGGTCGGCGATCACGTCGGCGAGATCCTCGTAGCGGCGCACCTTGACCATCGCGACGAGATCCCAGGCGCCGGTCACCGAGTAGACGGAGCCGATGCCCTCGAGGGCCGCCAGCGTCTCCGCGGTCTCCGGGATGCTGGACTTGTCGGTCTTGATCAACACGATGGCGGTGACCACGGTCGCTCCTCATTTCCTCGATGCTGCGGGTCCTGTGTCCGGGATGATCCTAGCTGTAAGAGGTCATGACGTTGTTGA
>NZ_KV824953.1:0-738 GCF_001816085.1 Micrococcus sp. HMSC31B01 | reverse complement strand
CGGCCCGCCACCGCGTGGGCGAGCGCACCGAGCTCTACGACGGCACCGTCACGGTGGACCACTGGTTCTCGGTGCCGATCGACCACGCGCTGGGCCTCGCCGAGGCCGAGGCGCAGGACGCGGCGGGCACCGGCGTCGGGCCGCACGGGCGCGGCACGCTGACCGTCTTCGCCCGCGAGATCCGGGCGAAGGACGACCCCGAGGGCGAGCGCCCCTGGGCCCTGTACCTCCAGGGTGGCCCCGGCAGTGCCGGGCCCCGCCCGGCGCGCCTGAGCGGCTGGCTCGGCGCGCTGGCCGAGAGCCACCGCGTGCTGCTGCTGGACCAGCGCGGCACGGGGCGTTCGACCCCGGCCACTGTGGCGACCCTGACCGCCCCGGGCGCCTTCGCCACGGACGAGGCGCGCGCCGAGCACCTGGTGCACCTGCGGGCGCCCTCGATCGTGCGGGACGCCGAGATGCTGCGCCTCGCCCTCGGCGCCGGGCCGTGGACCACACTGGGCCAGAGCTTCGGCGGGTTCTGCACGCTGAGCTATCTCTCCTTCCACCCGGAGGGCCTGCAGCGCAGCCTGGTGACCGGCGGCCTCGCCCCGCTCACCGGCCACGCCGACCGGGTCTACCGGGCCACCTACGCCCGGATGCGCGCCCGCACCGAGGAGTTCTTCGACCGGCACCCGGCCGACCGCGACGCGTGGTCGGAGGCCGTGGGGCTGATCCGCGCCGCCGAGGCCGCGGGCGCCC
>NZ_KV824952.1:617-1209 GCF_001816085.1 Micrococcus sp. HMSC31B01 | reverse complement strand
CGACCCGGTCCAGCGGCCAGACCACGAACCGGGCGCGGCCCACCACGTCGTCGAGGGCCACGAACCCGCCCCCGGGCCCGGCGCGGTGCGCGCGGGAGTCCGCCGACGCCGAACGATGGTCGCCGAGCACCCACAGCCGCCCCTCGGGGACGGTCACCTCGAACGCCTCCTGCGCGGGCGTCTCCCCCGGCGCGAGGTACGGCTCCTCCACGGGCACCCCGTTCACGCGCAGCGTCTCCTCGCCGGGCGTCCAGGAGACGATGTCCCCCGGCAGCCCGACGGCCCGCTTGATCACGTGGCCGCCCCCGGGCAGCCAGCCCTTCGTGTCTTCGAACACCACCACGTCACCGCGGCGCACCGGGAACGGATCCGGGGTGAGCAGCGTGGCGACCACGCGGTCGCCGGCCCGCAGCCCGGGCTCCATGGACGAGGACGGGATGGCGTACATGCGCGCCAGGAAGGCCCACGCCAGCACGCAGGCGAGTACGGTCACGGCGGCCGCGATCAGCGCGGTGCGGCGCCCCGTCACGGCGTGTCCCCGGAGGGGACGTCCACGGTCCCGCGGCGGGCCAGCGGCCACACGACCTCCGCG
>NZ_KV824952.1:0-597 GCF_001816085.1 Micrococcus sp. HMSC31B01 | reverse complement strand
CCCGGCCCTCGACCCGCTCGAGCGGGATCAGCCCGCCGCCGGGGGCGCCCAGCAGTGCGCGGGAATCCCGGGAGGCGGCGCGGTGGTCGCCCAGGACGACCATGCGCCCGTCGGGCACCTCGAAGGACCAGGTCCCCGCCGCGGCCGGCTCGTCCGCGGTCACGGGCCTGCCGAGATACGGCTCATCCAGCGGCTCGCCGTTGCGCAGCAGCCGACCGTCCGGGGCACAGCATTCGAGGCGGTCCCCCGGCAGGGCCAGCACGCGCTTGACGAACGCGTCCTCGGCCGCGCCGACACCCCACCACCGGGCGACGTCCTCGAGGCCGCGCTCGAGCGATCCGGCCGAACGGTACGGCGCCAGGCTGCCGGCGCCGTCGAACACCACCACGTCGCCGTGGTGCAGGCCCTGCCCGCCGGCCGCGGCGGCCTCCACCCGCACGCGGTCGCCGGGCTGCAGGGTCGGCTCCATCGACCCGGAGGGGATGAGGTAGACGGGGCCGGTGAGGGCGCGCAGCACCGCGGCCACCACGACGGCGGCCACCACGGTCAGGCCGAGCCACGCCCACCAGCGGCTCGTGCCGGAGGCGGGGGCCGCCG
>NZ_KV824951.1:0-833 GCF_001816085.1 Micrococcus sp. HMSC31B01 | reverse complement strand
ACGGGGTCCTCGCTTCGGGTCGGGCCCCGGGCGGTCGACACAGACGCCCGTCGTCTTGCGGACGCGCGCCCCGGGGCACGTCCACGCTAGCGTGCATGACTGAACGCCGCCTAGAGGCCGAACATCCGCTCCTCCCACGGTCCCGGCCGCGCCGGATCTCTGGTGTCCGCTTCCCACGCCGCCTTACACTCAACCCCAGGATCCGGCGGGTCCGCCCGGTGCGGCGGCTCGCCTCCGTCGTCGAAGGAGACCCCGCATGACCGTGCCCGCCCGCCCCGCCGACGTCGGCCGTCTGGCGCGCGCCGTGACCGCCGCGGGTCTGGGAGGCCTGGGCCTCCTGGTGGCGGCACCCGCCGCGCACGCCGTGACGGTGCCGCCGGGCGTGTACGTGGTGGACGAGGCCGGGGTGCTCTCGACCTCCGATGAGCAGCGGCTGACCCAGGAGATCCAGGACCTGCGCCGGGACACCGGGCAGGGGCTGTACGTCGTCTACGTGGATGAGTTCAGCACGGACGCCCAGACGCTGGCCCAGGACGTGGCGCGCCAGCGCGGGCTCGGAACGAACGACTCGGTCCTGGCGATCGCGGTCGAGGACCGCGCCTATGGGCTGGACAGCGGCGGGGACGCGAACCTGCAGAACCAGGTGACGCGCACCTACGTGGGTCCGGAGCTGTCCAGGATCGGCACGGACCCCGGCTCGGCGGACTGGCTCGCGGCGGGCACCGCTGCGGTGCAGGGGCTCGACGACGCCGCCGACGGCACGCTCGACGGCAGGGGGGCCAGCGGGGCCGAGTACGATCCGGCCGGTGCCCTGCCGGCCGGCACCACCGGCG
>NZ_KV824950.1:0-540 GCF_001816085.1 Micrococcus sp. HMSC31B01 | reverse complement strand
CTCCGACTCCACGGCCTCGCTGGCCGGGCAGGTGCTCGGCGCCGCGCACGGCACCGCCGTGTTCGGCGCGCACGACCCCGAGGACCGCGCCGCGGCCGAGGCCTCCGTCCCGGGGTGGATCGCCGAGCGCGAGGTCGTCCTGGAGGCCGCCCGGCGCTGGAGCGCCGCGACCACCTGAGCGGTTCAGCGCGCGGCGTCCGGCCAGTTCCCGTCGAGCATCTGCAGGAACTCCCCCTCGGAGACCAGGGCGATGGCCTGCCCCCGGTCCCGCCGGCGCAGGGCGTCCCGCGTCTTGCGGTGCGCCAGCGCCGTGGTCACGGCCTGCGGCGCCCCGTCCTCGGCGCGCGGGCGGTGCAGGTCCGCGGCCTCGAAGCCGTCCCCGACGACGAGCATCGTGGTGGCCGCGCCCACCCGGTTCGCAGTCTGCGCACCCTGCGCGGCCGCGCGCGTCTTGGCACTCTGACGCGACATGCCGATGCCGCCCGTGAACACCACCGTCTGGCCGAACAGGGGGTGGCCCGGGTCGGCGGCCGGGTTCGG
>NZ_KV824949.1:0-505 GCF_001816085.1 Micrococcus sp. HMSC31B01 | reverse complement strand
GGCCCAGACGGCCGAGGACCTGCTGCGCCCGCTGGCCCAGCGCGTGGCGGACGACCCGCAGGTGGTGCAGGGCTGGTCCGACACCGCCGACGAGGCCCGGCGCGCCTGGCTCGCCCAGCTCGAGGACCCGGAGGGCGCGGACGAGCCCGGCTCGGGCGCGGACGTGACCATCCCGTTCGGTCCCGTCGCGCAGTCCGGGATCACCGCCGCCCTGGGCGACATCGAACGTGACCTGCGCGAGGACCGGTTCGACTTGCCCGCGCAGGGGCTGCTGGAGAGGATCGTGGGCGCAGACGTCGGCGACTGGGCCGCGGACACGCTGCTGGCGCCCCTGTACGACCGCGCCGCGGATCTGCGGGACAGCACCGCGCTGCGCATGGACGCGCGCATCGACGCCCTGGCCGGCACGGACCGGGCCACCGTGCACCGCTGGGTGGACGCCTCCGCGCACTGGCGCTGGGCCGCCGCGGCCTCCGTGCTGGCGCTCGTGGGCGCCCTGCTGCTC
>NZ_KV824948.1:0-1033 GCF_001816085.1 Micrococcus sp. HMSC31B01 | reverse complement strand
GGGTCCGCGGCGTGCACGGCCGCGGCGGCCGCCTCCACCCCGTGCCGGCGGGCCCGGGAGCGGTGCGGCAGCGGCTGCCAGCGTTCCTCGTCCTCGGGGTCCTCCGGGTCGGCGACGAAGGCCTCCGGGCCGTCGAGCGGGTCGAAGGGCCAGCGGGCGACCAGCGTCCGGGCCGCGGCGGGGTTGGCCTCGGGCAGGTCGTCCTCGGCGGGGGCGGGGCCGAGCGCGACGCCGGGCACCTCCCCCGCCAGACCGGCCACCTCCTCGAGGAAGGCCGAGGCCGGCAGGGGCTCCTTGTTGACTCCCTTGAACAGGGAGGTGCTCAGCCACAGGGCGGATCGCGCGCGCGTGTACGCGACGTAGGCCAGGCGCCGCTCCTCGCGCTCGGCGTGGGCGGCCACGGCCACGGCATAGGGGTCCGGGTTGCCCTCCTGGGCCGCCTTGGAGCTGTACTTGGTGCCGGCCGACTGGACCCAGTCCCGCTGGTCCTGGGCCCACGAGCCGTCCCACTGCGGCAGCGACGCGCGGTCCCCGCGCAGGGGCCACGGCAGCGCGCCGGCCCCGGGGCTGGTCCAGCGGTCCGCCCGCGTGGACGGGAACGTGCCCTCCTGCAGGCCGGGGACCGCGACGACGTCCCACTCGAGCCCCTTCGAGGCGTGCGCGGTGAGCACCTGGACCAGGCCGGGGGTGGGTTCGGCGTTCTCGACGCCGAGGCCGTCCTCGTGCTCGAGGACGGACTCCGTCCAGGCCAGGAACGCCGTCAGGTCCGTCGCCGTGGTGCCGGCGCCGAAGTCGCGGGCCGCGTCCTGGAACGCGTTCAAGTGCCGCCGGGCCGCGGCCGCGGAGACGCCGGGCCGCAGGGCCACCTCGACGTCCAACCCCGTCTCACGGATCACCTCCGCGATGAGGTCGGCCGGGTCCTCCCCGGTGCGCGTGGAGAGCCGGCGCAGCTCGGCGTTGACGGCCCTCAGCCGGGCCAGGCCCTCGGGTGAGAAGCCGCGGCCGCGGGAGCCGACCCAGTCCGTCCCCTCCC
>NZ_KV824947.1:0-768 GCF_001816085.1 Micrococcus sp. HMSC31B01 | reverse complement strand
CGGCGCGGCGTGCTGCGGGCCATGATGCTCAGGTCCCTCGCGGACGCCCGCGACGCCGGCCTGTGCGCGGCCGCCCTGACCGCGACCGAGGCCGCCATCTACGGCCGCTTCGGCTTCGGGGCCGCCACCCGGTGGCACGCCGTGCGGATCGACGTCTCGGGCGCCCCCGCGCTCACGGGTGCCCCGGCCGGCGGGCGGGTCACGGTCGAGGAGCCGCGGGAGATGCCCGGCCTCGTCGACGAGCTGTACGGACGGGTGCTGCCGGCCACCCCCGGCTCGGTCCAGCGGACCTCGTTCAGCGTGCCTCGCTGGGAGGACCGCGAGGCGAGCCGGAACGAGGGGCGCGGCTCGGGGCTGTACGCGGCGGTCCACCGCGACGACGACGGGCGGGTCCAGGGCGTCGCGCTGTATCGGTTCGAGGGCTGGGAGAAGGAGCCGCCCACGATCACCGTCACCGCGTTCCTCGCGGCGACCGCCGACGCGCGGCGCGGGCTCGTCCACCACCTGGCCCGGCTGGACCTGGTCGAGCGGATCGAGTGGGGCCGCGCACCCGAGCCCGGTTGGCTCGAGGCGCTCTTCGTCGACGAGCGGCGGGTGAGTCGGCACCGCGGCTCCGACGACCTGTACCTGCGGGTCCTGAACCTGCCCGCCGCCATGGCGGCCCGTGGCTGGGCGGGCGACGGGGAGGTCGTCGTCGCCGTCGAGGACGCGCTCGGCGCGATCGACGGGACGTGGCGGCTCACCGTCCGCCAGGGGCGCGGCGCCGCC
>NZ_KV824946.1:356-1704 GCF_001816085.1 Micrococcus sp. HMSC31B01 | reverse complement strand
GCCGGCGTCGGGGGCGTCCCGGTGCTCGGCGGCGGCGCCGTCCGCGGAGCCGTGCCCGGTCGCCTCGCGCTCGGAGGCGCGGCGAGCGTCATCGGCGGCCAGGATGCGGTCGATCACGGCCTGGATCTCGTCCTCGGAGCCGTGGGCGCCCTGGGGGCCGGGGGTGTGCTGGTTCTTCTCAGTCATGGTCTCCTCTGGGCCGCCGCGGTCGGGTGGCCCGATGGTCTCAGGGTAAAGGGGTGCGCGGACGCGTTAGGCGGCTGTCCGCAGGGGGCGGACGTGACGGGTGACGCGCACGGCCGTGTGGGCAGGGGTCGGCGCCGCGCTGCGACGATCTCGCGGCGGCTCCGTTCGCGGGAGGAAGGCGAGCACGCGGCACCGCAGCCACGAGGTCTCGTCGGCGGGCGTGCAGGGGCGGACCACGTAGTCCATGGTGGGATCCCCCTCAGGTGCCGGGGCGCTCGACGGCCTCATCCGAGGCGGGCGCGCGAGGGGCGGGGGCAGGCAGTGACGCGGGGGCGTCAGCGCAGGAAGATCCACATAGGGGTCAAGTGTACCGGGCGGCGCGCGTGGGCGACAGGGGCCCCGGCGCCCGGTCCGCCGCCGACGCGCACGTATCCTGCGGGCATGACCGCGCCCCCCTCCCCGGCCCCGCCGCAGCCAGCTCGGGTGGGCCGGGCGACCGTCGTCGTGATCGGCGCGGGCCAGGCGGGGCTGTCCGCCGCCTACCACCTGCGCCGCCGCGGTTTCGTGGGGCTGGGTCCGAACGACGACGGCGCCGCCGGCGTCCCCGACGACGCCCCTTGCACGTTCGTGGTGCTCGACGCGGAGACCGCCCCGGGCGGCGCGTGGCAGCACCGCTGGGACTCGCTCACGATGGCCACCGTCAACCACATCCACGAGCTGCCCGGCGACCCGGTGCCGCCGGCCGACCCGGCCGCGCACGCCAACACCCTGCTGCCGGCCTACTTCGCCGATTACGAGGCACGGTTCGCCCTGCCGATCCGGCGGCCCGTGCGTGTGAGGCGCGTCGAGCGGATCGGCGAGCCGGGACGTGCGCGCGGGTTCTTCGTCCGCACGGACGGGGCGCCGGGCACGTGGCGGGCGGACTTCGTGGTCAACGCGACCGGCACCTGGACGTCCCCACGGTGGCCCTCGGTGCCCGGGATGCGCTCGTTCCACGGCCGGCAGCTGCACACCCGTGACTACGTGTCCAAGGACGAGTTCGCCGGGCAGCGGGTGGTGATCGTGGGCATGGGCGTCTCGGCGACGCAGCTGCTGGCCGAGATCTCCACGGTCGCGGACACCCTGTGGGTGACCCGCCGCGAGCCGCAGTGGCAGGACTCGG
>NZ_KV824946.1:0-336 GCF_001816085.1 Micrococcus sp. HMSC31B01 | reverse complement strand
GGGAGCCGCAGTGGCAGGACTCGGCCGCGCCCGGCGCCCTGGCCGAGTCGGTGCGCGGGGTGGACGAACGGACCCGTGCGGGCCTGCCGCCGGGCTCCGTGGTCGGGGCGACCGGGATGCACCGCTCGTCCTGGGTGCGCGAGGCCGAGACGCGAGGCGTGCTGGTGCGCCACCCCATGTTCATGGCCGTCGAGCCGGACGGGGTGCGGATGCCCGACGGCTCGTTCGAACCGGCGGACGTGATCCTCTGGGCCACCGGCTTCCGGCCGGCGATCCGGCACCTCGCTCCGCTGCGGCTGCGCACGCCCGCCGGCGGCATCCGCGTGGCGGGCGGGC
>NZ_KV824945.1:0-1197 GCF_001816085.1 Micrococcus sp. HMSC31B01 | reverse complement strand
GAGCCCGGCCAGCCAGCCGAGCACGGCGGCCACCAGCACCACGAGCAGGGTCCACCCGGAGCGCAGCGCGATCACGTGGCCTCCCTCCCGAGGGCGTCCGGGCGTGCCGGGCGGAGCGGGGCGACGCCGTCGGTGCCGGCCAGCAGCCGGTGCCGCTCGGGCTCCTGACGGCGCACCCCGGGGGCGTCCGCGGCGACGGCGGCGAGGTCGGCGACGGGCGTGCCGGCGAGCGTGGCGTCCGCGTCGAGCCACAGCCACGGCAGCAGCACGAAGGCCCGCTCGGCCGCGCGGGGGTGCGGCAGGGTGAGGTCCGGGTGGTCGCTGCGCACGTCTCCGTAGGCGATCACGTCCACGTCCAGGGTGCGCGCGCCCCAGCGGACCTCACGCCGCCGATGGTGGTCCTGCTCGAGCCGGTGCGCCACCGCGAGCAGCTCCCACGGCGCGAGGTCCGTGCGCAGCGTGACCACCTGGTTGAGGTAGTCGGGCTGGCCCGGCGGCCCGCCCACGGGTGTGGTGACGGCCCGGGGCGAGGCCCGGACGTCCGTGATGTGCGGCAGCGCGGACAGGGCGGCGACGGCGGCGTCGAGCGTCTGCGCGGGCTCGCGCAGGTTGGCGCCGAGGGCCAGCACGGCCGCGACGGGCGCGTCCGGGCGGGCGCCCAGCTCGGGGATGGGCGCGGGGCCCTCGGCCGGGTGCGACCAGTCGACGGTGCTCACGCGAGGTCCTCCCGGGTGCGGTGCACGGTGACGGCGGCGTCCGCGAAGTCGTGCGGGATGGGCGCCTGCGGCTTGTGCACGGTGACCTCGACGGCGGCCACCACGGGCTGCTCGGCGAGGACGGCGCGGGCGATCCGGTCGGCGACGGTCTCGATCAGGTCCACCGGCTCCCCGGTGACGAGGCGGACCACGGTGTCCGCGACCTCGGCGTAGTTGGCGGTGCGCGCGAGGTCGTCGTCGGCCGCGGCGGGGCCGGCGTCGAGGTGGAGGACGACGTCCGTGACGAACGGCTGCCCGTCCCGGCGCTCGTGGTCGAAGACCCCGTGGTGCCCGACGGCGGACAGCCCGGCCAGGCGGATGCGGTCCCGGGCGCTCACGGCAGCACGTCCTCGGAGACGGGCTCACCCGGGGCGTGCGCCCCGACCCAGGCGGCGGCGGCGCGGACGGCGTCGGCGCTGGCGCGCACGTCGTGCACGCGCAC
>NZ_KV824944.1:0-945 GCF_001816085.1 Micrococcus sp. HMSC31B01 | reverse complement strand
ACGACGTGCTCGACCCGGACCGGGACGTGGTGATCAACCAGCTGGGCGGCTGGGACGAGGCCACCGACCCGGTGGGGTGGCAGCCGAAGCCCACCGTGTTCGAGCGCGCCGCCGCGGCCGGCGTGGACGCCGTCACGGTCTCGCTGCCCGCCTTCGAGCGTTCGGCCCTGACACGGGCGGGGCTGCGTGGCGGCCGGTTCGTGGCCGGCCGCGCCCTGATCGCCCGCGCCCAGGCCGTCGAACGCGTGCTGAAGGACGCCCGCGTGCCCACGCTCGTCTACTTCTACGTCAACGAGCTGGACAAGGCCGGCCACCGGGACGGCGTGGGCTCGGACCGGTGGCTGCACGCCCTCGAGGAGATCGACGCGGCGGTGCGGCGCCTGGTGGACCGCGTGCCCGCCGGGACGGTGGTGCTCGCCACCGGCGACCACGGCATGGTCGACGTGCCGCCGTCGCGCCGCGTGGACTACGCCGCCCTGGACGAGGCCGGGGAGCTCGCCGACCCCGCGCTGCTCGAGGGGATCGCGCACACCGCGGGGGAGCCCCGCCTCGTGCAGCTGCACTTCCGATCCGACGCGGGTCCGGACGTGCGCGAGAGGGTGCGGCGCACCTGGGCCGAGCGCTACGGGGCGCACGCGTGGGTGCTCACGCGGGACGAGGCCGTCGACGCCGGCTGGTTCGGCGCCGTCGTCGAGGACCGGGTCCGTGCCCGCATCGGGGATCTGCTCGTCGCCGTGCACGGGGATCTTGCCCTCTACGACGGCCGGCGGGTGCCCCCGCACGCCTTCGAGATGGTGGGCCAGCACGGCGCGCCCACGCGCGCCGAGCGGGAGGTCCCGCTGCTCACCTGGCACCGCTGAGCCCGCCCCGCGGCCGGGGCCGGGCCGGGGTCAGTCGCCCTTGCGGCCGAAGACGATCTCGTCCCAGCTGGGCACGGACGCGCGG
>NZ_KV824943.1:0-6721 GCF_001816085.1 Micrococcus sp. HMSC31B01 | reverse complement strand
CGGGCCGCCCCACCCGGGGCGACCCGCCGTCGTCGTGCACGCGGCACCGCGCCGCGAGCGAATGGGGCGACGTGTCGGAGGTGATCTGCGTCTACACCTCCGACAAGTCGCCCCGACCGCCCCTCACGAGGCTCAGCCCGCCGGCAGCTCCCGCTGCTCGGGGCCGTCGTAGGCCGAGAGCGGGCGGATCAGCGCGTTCGCGGCGCGCTGCTCCATGATGTGGGCGGTCCAGCCGGTGATGCGTGAGGCGATGAAGATCGGCGTGAACAGCTCGGTGTCGAAGCCCATGAGGTGATACGTCGGGCCGGCGGGGTAGTCGAGGTTCGGCTTGATCTGCTTGGCCTCGTCCATGGCCTGCTCCAGACCGTCGTACAGGCCGAGCATCTCCTCGCGGCCGTAGTGCTCGATCATCCGGTCCAGTGCGGCCTTCATGGTGGGCACGCGGGAGTCGCCGTTCTTGTAGACGCGGTGGCCGAAGCCCATGACCTTCTTCTTCTGGGCCAGGGCGTCCTCCATCCATGCCTTCGCTCGGGCGGCGGCGTCCTCACGGGACTCCTCCTTCCGGATGCCGATCTCGTCGAAGGTGTGCATCACGGCCTCGTTGGCGCCGCCGTGCAGCGGGCCCTTGAGCGCGCCGATCGCACCGGTCACGGCCGAGTGCAGGTCGGAGAGCGTCGAGGTGATCACGCGCGCGGTGAAGGTCGAGGCGTTGAACGAGTGCTCGGCGTACAGCACCATCGAGACGCGGAACGCGTCCACGACCTCCGGGGCGGCCTCCTCGCCGAACGTCATCCACAGGAAGTTCTGCGAGTAGTCCAGGTCCTCACGCGGCTCCACCACCTCCTGGCCGCGGCGACGGCGCTGGTCGTAGGCGACGACGGCTGGGAACGCCGCGAACAGCGCCTGGGCCTTCTCCAGCTCGGCCTCGGGGGAGGAGTCCTCCGCCTTCGGGTGGTTCGCGCCGAGCACGGACACGGCGGTGCGGCCGACGTCCATGGGGTGGCAGTCGGTGGGCAGCAGGTCGATGGCCTGCTTCACCTTCGGGTCGAGGGCACGGTGGGTGCGCTCGAAGCGCTCGAACGCGGTCAGCTCCTCGTCCGTGGGCAGCTCACCCGTCCAGAGCAGCAGCGCGACGGCCTCGAACGGCAGCTGCGCGGCCAGGTCCTGCACGGGATAGCCGCGATACAGCAGGGAGTTCGTCTCCGGGTTGACCTTGGAGATCGCCGTGGTGTCCACGACGACGCCGGCCAGGCCCTTCTTGATCTCGGTCTCGGTCATGGTGTCCCTCCTCGGGGAGTGGGGCCCGCCCGCGCACGGGCGGGCCCGGTGACGGGTCAGAGGTCGGCGTGGTTGGCGCCGATGTCGAGCGTGGGCACGTCGAAGTTGAAGATGCCCGTGTCGAAGGCGTTGTAGCCCTCGTAGTCCACCAGCTCGTACAGGCGGGCGCGGGTGAGCATCTGCTCCACCTGCGACTGCTGGGTGCCCTCCTCCTTGATGGCGTGGAGCACGCGCTCGGCGGCGCCCATCGCGGAGCGCAGCAGGGTGACCGGGTAGATCACCATCGCGACGCCGGCGTCGGCCAGCTGCCGGCGGGTGAACAGCTCGGACTTGCCGAACTCGGTCATGTTCGCCAGGACCGGGACCCCGAGGGGCTCCAGCTCGCGACACACGGTCTCGAACTCGCCGATGTCCTTCAGGGCCTCCGGGAAGATCGCGTCCGCACCGGCCTCCACGAGCGCCTTCATGCGGGCGATCGCGGCGTCCAGGCCCTCCACGGCACGCAGGTCGGTGCGCGCCATGATGAGGAAGTTCGGGTCCCGGCGGGCATGGACGGCGGCGGCGATGCGCTTGACCGCGGTGTCGAGCTCCACCATGTTCTTGCCGTCGAGGTGGCCGCACCGCTTGGGGTTGAACTGGTCCTCGATGTGGCAGCCGGCCAGGCCGGCGTTCTCGAACTCCTGCACCGTGCGGGCCACGTTCATCGGCTCGCCGAAGCCCGTGTCCGCGTCGATGAGGCACGGCAGGTCCGTGAGGCGGGCGATCTGCCCGCCGCGCACGGCCACCTCGGTGAGCGTGGTCAGCCCGACGTCGGGCAGGCCCAGCTCGTTCGCGAGCACGCCACCGGAGATGTACACCCCGGGGAAGCCCTTCTCCTGGATCAGCTTGGCGGTCAGCGGCGTGAACGCGCCCGGGAACTGCTGGGCGCCGCCCTGCTTCAGGGTCTGCCGCAGGTCGATCCGCTTCTGTTCGGCCGTCTTCGTCGAGTACAGCATCAGAACAGGCCCTTCGGGGCGGCGGCGAGGTCGGCCTCGGACAGGAACGCCGGGTCCGCCAGGATGTTCAGCTGGTCCAGCTCGCCGGGCTGCAGCTCGGCCACGCGCTCGGCGGCGGCCAGGAAGCGGTCCTGCTCCTCCTTCGAGACGATGCCCTCGGCCAGGGTGCGGAACTTCTGGATGTACTGCTCGCGGGCGAACGGCCGGGCGCCGAGCGGGTGGGCGTCGGCCACGGCGATCTCGTCGGTGATGACGGCGCCGTCCTTGAGGGTGATCTCCACCGCGCCGCCGAACGCCTTCTCCGCGAGGTCCAGCGAGTGGTACCGGCGGGTCCACTCCGGGTCCTCCACGGTGGTCACCTTGTGCCACAGGGCCACGGTGTCCTCGCGCTGGGCGCGCTCGGGGGCGTAGGAGTCCACGTGGTGCCAGGAGCCGTCCTGCAGGGCCACGGTGAAGATGTAGGGGATGGAGTGGTCGAGGGTCTCGCGCGAGGCCGTCGGATCGTACTTCTGCGGGTCGTTGGCGCCCGAGCCGATCACGTAGTGGGTGTGGTGCGAGGTCTTGATCAGCACCGACTCGACGTTCGCCGGGTCGGTGGCCTCCGGGTGCTCCCTGTGGAGCTTGCGGGCCAGGTCGATCCAGGCCTGGGCCTGGTACTCGGCCGAGTGCTCCTTGGTGTAGGTGTCCAGGATGCCGCGCTTGGGCTCGCCCTGCTCGGGCAGCGGCACCTCGTAGGAGGCGTCCGGGCCGTCCAGCAGCCAGGCGATCACGCCGTCCTCGCCCTCGTAGATCGGGACGGGGGAGGTCTGGCCGCGCATGGCGCGGTCCACGGCCTCGACGGCCATCTTGCCGGCGAACGCCGGGGCGTGGGCCTTCCACGTGGAGATCTCGCCCTTGCGGGACTGGCGGGTGGCGGTGGTGGTGTGCAGGCCCTGGCCGATGGCCTGGAAGATGGTCTCGGTGTCCAGGCCGAGCAGGGTGCCGATGCCGGCGGAGGCGGAGGGGCCGATGTGGGCCACGTGGTCGATCTTGTGGCCGTACAGGTTGATGGACTTCACGAGGTCCACCTGGATCTCGTAGCCGGTGGCGATGCCGCGGATCAGGTCCTTGCCGGAGCGGCCGGCGTGCTGGGCGACGGCGAGGATCGGCGGGATGTTGTCGCCCGGGTGGGAGTACTCGGCGGCCAGGAACGTGTCGTGGTAGTCCAGCTCGCGGACGGCCACGCCGTTGGCCCACGCGGCCCACTCGGGGGAGACCTTCTGCGCCACACCGAACACGGAGGCGCCCTCGCCGCCGGTGGAGACCGGGTGGGACAGGGCCTGGGCGCGGGCGGCGACGATCGGGCCGCGCTTCAGCGAGGCGACGGCGACGGAGGCGTTGTCGATGATCCGGTTGATGATCATCTCCTCGACCTCGGGCAGCACCTCGACGTCGTCGACGGCCACCTCGGCCAGCTTCCAGGCCAGCTGGTCCTTGCGCTCGAGGTTCTCCTCGGAGCGGTGGACGCGCACGTGATGGTTCTTCATGGTCGGTCTCCTTCGGTGGGGGTCAGCAGGGTCGGGGTCTCCTCGGCGCGGCCGCGCCGGGTCAGATGGTGGAAGGCGTGGTGCAGGTGGACCCGCGTGGTCGCCTCCGCGAGGTCCGCGGCGCCCGAGCCGACGGCGTCGGCGATGTCCGCGTGCTCCGCGGCGGAGGCCGCGAGGCGGGCCGGGTCGTCCGCGGCCAGGCGGCGCAGGCGCGCCAGGTGCAGGCGCAGGGTGCGCAGGGTGGAGACGAGGTAGGGGTTCGCGGCGGCCTCGTCCAGCCGGCTGTCCAGCTCGGCCGTCATCGCGTAGTAGTCCGCCGGGTCGGTCCCGCCGCGCAGGGCCACCTCGGCCTCCTGGAAACGGCCCGCGAGGACCGTGAACCGCTCGGCCGCCTCCGGGGTGGCCCGCTGCGCGGCCCGGCGCGCCAGGAGGGACTCGAGGGCGATGCGCAGGTCGAACAGCTGGTCCGCCTGTTCGAGGGACAGGTCGGCGACGACGATGCCCCGGCCCGGGGCCTGCTCGGCCAGGCCGTCGGCCACCAGGCGGGAGAGCGCCTCGCGCAGAGGGGTGCGCGAGATGCCCAGGCGCTCGGCCTGCTCCACCTCGCCCAGGCCCGCGCCCGGAGGGAGGGACCAGTCGAGGATCTCCGCCCTCAGGGCCTGGTACGCCCGCTCACTCGCTCGCATGCCGCCAGTGTATACACAACAGTCCCGCCGAGGGCAGGGGGTGTGTCCGATGCGCGTGCCGGGCGACGCCGCCCACGGGGAGTGCCGTCCGGCGTGCGGGGGCTGGGTGGTGCGTCCCCGGCGCGGGACTCGCGCGTGCCGCCACGCCTCACTGACGGGGCAAGAAATGTATACAGATTCCTTGCCCCCTGTGATCCACGGCACTACCCTGGGCGCATGGCGACCCACGATGCCCCCACCGAAGACCGCCCCTCCGGCGCGTACGCCGACGCCCACGCCCGGTCCCTCCGCGACCCCGAGGGGTTCTGGCTCGACGCGGCGCGCGCCATCGACTGGACCGTCGCGCCCACGCGCGCCCTCGACGACTCCGCCGCGCCCCTGTACCGCTGGTTCCCGGACGGCGAGCTGAACACCGCCTTCAACTGCCTGGACCGGCACGTCGAGGCGGGCCGCGGGGACGCCGTCGCGCTGATCCACGACTCCGCGATGACCGGCGAGGTCACCCGCTACACGTACGCCGAGCTCACGGACGCGGTGGCCCGCCTGGCCGGCGCCCTGGCCGCGCGCGGCGTCGGCAAGGGCGACCGCGTCCTCGTGTACCTGCCGATGATCCCGCAGGCCCACATCGCGATGCTGGCGTGCGCGCGGCTCGGCGCGGTGCACTCCGTGGTCTTCGGCGGCTTCGCCCCGCGCGAGCTCGCCTCCCGCATCGACGACGCCGCCCCCGACGTCGTGCTCACCTGCTCCGGCGGCATCGAGCCCAAGCGCCGGGTCGAATACCTGCCCGCCGTGGCCGAGGCGCTCGAGACCGCCGCGCACCCCGTGCGCACGGTGCTGGTCCACCACCGCGAGGGCTTCGAGACCGCGCTCGCGGACGCCGACGGGCGCGGGGGCGCGAGCTGGGAGGACTGGGGCGAGGCCGTCGCGGCCGCCGAGCCGGCCGACTGCGTCCCGGTGCGGGCCACCGACCCGCTGTACGTGCTCTACACCTCGGGCACCACGGGCAAGCCCAAGGGCGTCGTCCGGGACAACGGAGGCCACGCCGTCGCCCTGCGCTGGACCATGGAGCACATCTACGACGTCGGCCCGGGGCAGGCGATGTGCACCGCCTCGGACGTGGGCTGGGTCGTGGGGCACTCCTACATCGTCTACGGACCGCTGCTGGCCGGGGCCACCACGGTGATGTACGAGGGCAAGCCCGTGGGCACGCCCGACGCCGGCGCGTTCTGGCGGCTCATCGAGGACCACGGGGTCCGGTCCTTCTTCACGGCCCCCACGGCGCTGCGCGCGATCCGCCGCGCCGACCCCGAGGGCGAGCTGCTCCAGGCCCACGACCTGTCCTCCCTGCGGCACTTCTTCGCCGCGGGCGAGCGCCTGGACCCGGAGACGCAGCGGTGGATCGAGGGCCTGCTGGGCATGCCGGTGATCGACCACTGGTGGCAGACCGAGACCGGCTGGGCCATCGCGGCGAACCCGGTGGGCCTGGAACAGCTGCCGGTGAAGATCGGGTCGTCCTCGGTGCCCTCGCCGGGCGTGGACCTCGTGGTCCTGGACGGCCTGGGCGAGCCCGTGCCCGCCGGGACCGAGGGCAACATCGCCCTGCGGCTGCCGCTGCCCCCGGGCACCCTGCCCACCCTGTGGCGCGACGACCAGCGCTACATCGACTCCTACCTCAGCGCGTTCCCCGGCCATTACGCGACCGGTGACTCCGGCCTCGTGGACGAGGACGGCTACGTGTTCGTGCTCGGGCGCACCGACGACGTCATCAACGTCTCCGGGCACCGGCTGTCCACGGGCGTCCTCGAGGCCGCCCTGGCCGCCCACCCGGCGGTGGCCGAATGTGCCGTGATCGGCATCGCGGACCCGCTCAAGGGCCAGCGGCCCTCGGGCTACGTGGTCCTCAAGTCCGGCGTCGAGACGCCCGAGGCCGGCTCCGAGGCCGAGGCCGCGCTCCTGGACGAGCTGCGTCAGGCGGTGCGCCGCGAGGTGGGCCCGGTGGCGGACTTCCGCGACGTCGTCGTGGTGGACGCGCTGCCCAAGACCCGCTCGGGCAAGATCCTGCGCAAGACCATGCGCCAGATGGCCGACGGTGAGGAGTACGCGGTGCCCTCGACCATCGAGGACCCCGCCGTGCTCGACACGCTGGCCGGCCTGCTGCGCCCGGCCCGCTGAGCCCCGCTCACGTGCGGCCGGCCCAGCGGTACTCCTGCTCGGGCCGGCCACGGCCGCCGTGCCG
>NZ_KV824942.1:0-8332 GCF_001816085.1 Micrococcus sp. HMSC31B01 | reverse complement strand
AAGAACCTCATGACCCACAACAGCTAGCCCAAAAGTCACCGGCTTCGTTGCCCTTATGTAACGCAATGAGGCGGTACAAACTATGTCCTGCTACCTGGATGTCAAGCCGTTCACTGACACTGACTACCCGCATAGCGTCCGCTATTTGGGCGCACCACAGTCCCTAGGGCAACCTGAACAACATGCTCGCCGCGTTGACCATCACGAGGTAGCGCCCTCCGATGCCAAGTGTTTGCTCGAAGTTCCTCGCAACGCAGCCCATCCGAGCCCTCACATAACACCCGAGCTCACAGGAGGGAACTCTCGTTAAGCAAAGCACGTACGCGAATGGTGTTTTTAAAAACATTACCAGGGTACGAATTATCCGGAAAATTCTCCACAAGCGCGGCGACGATCCTCTCGCACTCGTCCTCGATCCACGAATCATAGTTCTCGATGGCAAACTCAGAGGAACTTAGATTAGTAGTTCCAATACCCCTCAAGATCAGGTGAGAAATTACACGCTTGCCATGAATTATAACTCCATTCTTCACCCCCTCCGTAAGAGGCTCTAGCTCACCGAGCTTATTCTCGACTACCTGATTCACCAGCACAGATGAAACAAGGAGTCGCGGATCAGTGGAAGGATTAAAAATCGTTCTATACCTGTCCGAGAAGAGTTGTGAAATCTCGCGTTTGACCAAGACACTCAGTTCCACATCCCGGTGCGCGCAGGCCAGAGCGATTGCCGCGCTGCGGACGTCAATTCTCTTATCGGAGGACTCCGTGAGAACATCCTCGCCCGACCGCAAAAGATACTCGAAACCCATTACCTTAATTTCGGACTTAAGGCGATGCTGTTCGGCGTCAAGGAATGCGAAATCTTGGGTAGAAACATCATTCTGGGTGTTGGCGTATCGAGTTACGAGCCTACCAAACTCGGCTTCTTCATCACTCACGACAATACAACGAATCATTACCGAGGCTGCCTCGAGAAAATCAAGGCTACCCTCGCTCTTAGAAATCCGTCCGATCGTAGAGACGGTCTGGGCCCCGTTCACAATAGATACACCCTTGGCAGTGAAGTACCCCGCTTCGCGGGTCGCAGACCCCGCGGGAGCAACCTGCATATCACGGACCACCATAGTAATTCCGTTGTTAAAGTAGGCAAAGTTTTCAGGCTCGGATGTGAGGGTCTTTCTAATGCCGTCGTTGATATCGGACCGGGGGATAACTAGGCGAATATTCTCTGCGAAAAGCTTGTGTTCATGGTCACGATACCACTGGGCAATTTGGGCAGCGTCTACACGCCCGTAAACCATCCGCCTGGGTTCATCAATCTTCCCCCAATTAAAAATCTGCATGTTGAGGTCAAGATCCATAGGCTCTCGCTCAACAATAGAGTCAAAGAGAGCACCTTGCCCCAAGTGTACAAAACTCGCAATGGGCTCACTTGCTCCCCCTTCATTAACTGATGACAAAAGTTCATTCATAGACTCTTGCTGTTGCGTGGGGAGCTCTTCCTGCGCAGTTGTTACAGCAATGAAGCGCATCCGGGTGCCTGGTTTCTTCAAAATATCCGATACTGCCATACGCATTTCAGGAGATGCACTCACGGGGACGTTATCCGTCCTGATGCCTAGCAGGGTTTCGACTCCGCGGCGAAACTTTAGCAGTCCGGCCAGGTCCATTGTGCCCGATCCGTCCTGACGCCACTTTGACTGAACCAGAACGACCAACTGGGACACAAAATCAATCCCAATCGCGTCGATCCCGCGGTCCTCGCCACCGTCGATTACTTCGACAATACGCTGATTCCCACTGTCGCTTGACTCAGGAATCGTGAGATCTACGGCATAGCGGGCAAGCAAGCGGGAAAGGTTATTTACATCCGAAAGGTTTGCGTCCCAACAATCCGTCGAGTACAGCTCGCGGATACGAGTTGCGATTTGGTCCACGTGGAACTTGCTCACCTAGGGCTCCTTTGCCATCCATCAGGGGCCTAGAACCCCCCAGAACCCCCGCCATCCTGTGCGAGGTTGCTGAAGCGACTGTAGTGCCCCTGGAACCCCACCACAATGGTCTTCGTGGGCCCGTTGCGGTGCTTGGCCACGATCAGGTCCGCCTCACCGGCGCGCGGGGACTCCTTGTCGTACACGTCCTCGCGGTGCAGCAGGATCACCATGTCCGCGTCCTGCTCGATCGAGCCGGACTCGCGCAGGTCGGACACCTGCGGCCGCTTGTCCGTTCTCTGCTCACTGCCACGGTTCAACTGGCTCAGCGCGATCACCGGCACGTCGAGCTCCTTGGCCAGCAGCTTGAGGGCACGGGAGAACTCGGCCACCTCCTGCTGACGGGACTCCACCTTCTTGCCCGAGCTCATGAGCTGCAGGTAGTCCAGCACCACCATCTTGAGGTTGTTCTTCTGCTTGAGCCGCCGGCACTTGGCGCGGATCTCCATCATGGTCATGTTCGGGGAGTCGTCGATGAAGAACGGCGCCTCGTTCAGCCGCCCCACGGTCGCGGCGATCTTGGACCACTGGTCGTCCCGGATGGTGCCCTTGCGCAGGTCCTGCAGGGCGATCGTCGCCTCGGCACTCAGAAGCCTCATCGCGATCTCGTTCTTCCCCATCTCTAATGAGAAGAACACCGTCGCCATGTTGTGGTGGATGGCCGCGGCCCGCGCGAAGTCGAGCGCGAGCGTGGACTTGCCGACGGCGGGGCGCGCCGCGATCACGATCATCTGGCCGCCGTGCAGGCCCTGCGTCAGCTCGTCGAAGTCGTAGAAGTCGGTGGGGACGCCCGTCAGGCCCTCCCCCTGGTTGCCGGCCGCCTCGATCTCGTCGACGGCGTGCTCCATGATCTCCGCGAGGCGCACGTAGTCCTCGGACTGGCGGTTCTCCGCCACCTTGTAGATCTCGGACTGCGCCTCGTTGACGATCTCCTCGACCTCGCCGTCGCCCTGATACCCCAGCTGGGTGATCTTGGTGCCGGCGGTGACGAGGCGCCGCAGGACGGCCTTCTCCGCCACGATCTCCGCGTAGAAGCTCGCGTTGGCGGCGGTGGGCACGGACTGGATCAGCTCGTGCAGCACGGCGGGGCCGCCCACGCGGCTGAGCTCCTGGCGCTTGTTCAGCAGGTCCGCCACGGTGACGGCATCTGCGGGCTCACCACGGCCGTAGAGGTCGATGATCGCCTCGTAGATCATCTCGTGGCTGGGCCGGTAGAAGTCGTGGCCGCGCAGCAGCTCCACCACGTCCGCGATCGCGTCCTTGGAGAGCATCATGCCGCCCAGCACCGAGCGCTCCGCCTCAAGGTCCTGGGGCGGCAGGAAGCGTTCAGAGGAACGGCCGCCGTCGTAGGAGCCCGAGTCTCCGTAGTTCTCAGTCAACGTCCGGAGACTCCCTTCCCACAGCCCGCACGACGGCGGCCCTCGCCGGTCTTCCCGGCTCTGATTCCTCTGTTGTCACCGCCCGTGCCGCCGCACCCTCCTGCAGGCGGACGGTGCGACGGTCCCCGGGGCGACGGTCCGAGCGGATGCGCGCCTGTCAGTGGTCACCTGCGGCCAATACCCGCCCTCGCGTTGGGGATACCACGCGACACTACGCGCGCCGTGGAGGCTGGGCAACCGCGTTTCCCACAGGCCTTGTGGACAACGTGTGGATTCGGCGGCGTGTCGCGTGGATCGCCTGAGGACCACGCTGGGGACAACCGCTCGACCGCTCCCATAATCCCGCTCTGACCTGGGACGATGCGATCCCCAGGGCTGTGGAGGAAGTTTCTCCACCCCCCTTTCGGCCCCATCGATCCAACTTGACAGCAGCCTCGTTTGCACCCTTATTACACGGTCTGGTACACGCCTATCCACACCGTCATCCACACTCTCCACATCTGTGGACAACTCCTGTGGACAAGGTGCCCGGATCTGGGGACGGCGAAGTTGACAGCGTCTGCGCGCGGCCCCGGGTCCTCCCCGTGCCCACCTCTCCCGGCCGCCCCGGGCCGCCCCGCACCGATGACTCCCGCGCATCAGTGGGCCGCCCAAGAGTCATTGGACGGAATGAAAGGACGGTGCTTGGGTGGGATGCATCATCGTGTCGTCCGCCACAGTGAGGAGTCCGCCGTGCCCCCGGCCACCACCGCCCCCTCCCCGGCCTCGCTCCCGCTCGACGGCGTCCTCGTCGCCGACTTCTCCCGCGTCCTCGCCGGCCCGCTCGCCACCATGACGCTGGCGGACCTCGGGGCCCGCGTCATCAAGGTGGAGCACCCCGAGCGCGGCGACGACACCCGCGGCTGGGCCCCGCCCCGCTCGGCGACGGGCGCCACCTACTTCGAGTCCGTGAACCGCAACAAGGAGTCGGTCGGCTGGGACCTGAAGGACCCCGAGGACCAGCGGCGGGCCGCCGCCCTGGCCGCCCGGGCCGACGTCGTGGTCCACAACCTCAAGCCCGGCACCATGGAGCGCCTCGGCCTGGGCTACGACGAGGTCGCGCGGGAGAACCCGTCCGTGGTCTATGCCGCCGTCTCCGGCTTCGGCGACCGCGAGGGCCGGGACCTGCCCGGCTACGACTTCATCGTCCAGGCCGCGGGCGGGCTCATGAGCATCACCGGCGAACCGGACGCCCCGATGAAGGCGGGCGTCGCCCTGGTGGACGTGCTCACGGCCAAGGACCTCACCGCCGGCGTGCTCGCGGCCCTGCTGCGCCGCGAGCGCACCGGGGAGGGCGCCCACCTGCGACTGAACCTGCTCTCCTCGCTGCAGGGGGCGCTCGCCAACCAGGGCCAGGCATGGCTCGGCGCCGGCGTCGTCCCGCGGCGGATGGGCAACGACCACCCCTCGATCGCCCCCTATCAGCTGCTGGCGTGCGGGGACGCGCCGCTCGCCGTCGCCATCGGCAACGACGCGCAGTTCCGCACCTTCGCCGCGGCCCTCGGCGTCCCCGAGCTCGCCGAGGACCCGCGCTTCACCACGAACACGGACCGGGTCGAGCACCGCGAGGAGCTGCGCACCGCCCTGGAGGACGCGCTCTCGGCCGAGACGGCCGCCCACTGGCGGGACGTGCTGCAGGCCGAGCGACTCCCGGTCGGCCTCGTGTCCACCGTCGCCGAGGGCGTCGAGCTGGCCGAGTCCCTCGGCCTCGAGCCGACCGTCGAGGTCCAGGACCGCTCCGGCGCCCCCGCCGGCCGGCAGTTCCGCCACCCGGTGCAGTGGGACCCGCCCGTCGCGCACCCGCACCACGCGCCGCCCGCGCTCGGCGCGGACACGGCGGCCGTCAACACCTGGCTCGACACCCGCTGACCACCCCGCAGAGAGGACCCCCGCCATGACCACCCCGTTCCACGCCGAAGCCGACTCGTTCCTCGGCCGCGCCGACGTCGTCGGCCTGGACTCCCTGTTCTCCGCCGAGGAGAAGGCCGTCGCGCTGCAGGTGCGCGGCTTCGTGGACGAGCACATCCGCCCGCACATCGCCCGCTGGTACGACGACGCCGTGTTCCCGCGCGAGATCGTCCCCGAGCTGGGCCGCCTCGGCGTGCTCGGCATGCCCTACGAGGGCCACGGCATGCCCGGCCGCTCGGCGGTGGAGTACGGCCTCGCCGCGCAGGAGCTCGAGGCCGGCGACTCCGGCCTGCGCACCTTCGTCTCCGTGCAGGGCTCGCTCGCGATGGGTGCGATCCACAAGCACGGCTCCGAGGAGCAGAAGGCGCAGTGGCTGCCGCGCATGACCACCGGCGAGGCGGTCGGCTGCTTCGGCCTCACCGAGCCGGGCGCCGGCTCGGACCCGGCCTCCATGACGACGACGGCCCGCCAGGAGCCCGGCGGCGACTGGGTGCTCGACGGGGTCAAGCGCTGGATCGGGCTGGCCACGCTGGCCGACGTCGCGATCATCTGGGCGCAGACCGGCGAGCCCGGCGACGGGCGCGGGGTGCGCGGCTTCGTGGTCCCCACGGACACCCCCGGCTTCCGTGCCGAGGCGATCACCCAGAAGCTGTCCATGCGGGCCTCGGTGCAGTGCGAGATCCACCTCGACGGCGTGCGCCTGCCCGCCTCCGCAATGCTGCCGGCCGACTCCGCCGTCGGGCTCAAGGGCCCCTTCCAGTGCCTCAACGAGGCCCGCTACGGGATCATCTGGGGTGCGATGGGTGCGGCCCGCGACTCCTTCGACGCCGTCCTCGACTATGCGATGGAGCGGCAGCAGTTCGGGGTGCCGCTGGCCTCCCACCAGCTGACGCAGGCCAAGCTCGCGGACATGGCCGTGGCCATCGGCAAGGGCTACCTGCTGGCGCACCAGATCGGCCGCGCCAAGGACGCCGGCCCGCTCACCCCCGCCATGATCTCGGCGGGCAAGCTGGACAACTGCCGCGTGGCCATCGGCATCGCCCGGGAGGCCCGCGAGATGCTCGGCGGCAACGGCATCACCCTGGAGCACTCGCCGCTGCGGCACGCGAACAACCTCGAGTCCGTGCGCACCTACGAGGGCACGGACGAGGTCCACCAGCTCACGCTCGGCCGGCACCTCACGGGCATCGGCGCGTTCGCCCCGGCCCGCTGAGCCCCGCGCCCGGGCTCAGGCGTCGTCGGCGGGCGCCTCGGGCGCCGGAGCCTCCTCGGCCACGGAGGCGAGGATCGGGGTGGCCGGCAGCTTCCGCACGCGCTTGGGGCGGCGGGCGCGGGCGGGGATGAGGGCGCGCATGTTCTCGGTCTTGCCGAAGCAGAGCAGCCGGTCGCCCTCCTCGAGGACCTTGGTGTCCGCGGGGTTGGGGAACACGGAGGTGCCGCGGTGCAGGGTGAGCACCTGCAGGTCCTTCGCGAGCAGCCCGGAGTCCTCGATGGACTGGCCCACCCAGCCGGAGCCGGCGTGCACGGTGATCTCACCGACCCCGTACCCGGTGGACACGGCCAGGCGCTGGCGCACGTCGATGTCGGGGAAGCCGGCCTGGTCCGCGACGTAGTCGATGATCGCGCCGGCCACGTCCAGGTCCGTGGCGGCCTCGATGCCCTGCAGCCCCGGGGAGGAGTTCACCTCCATGACCAGCGGGCCGTGCTCGCCCTCGAGCATGTCCACGCCCGCCACGCGCAGGCCCATGATGTGGGCCGCCCGCACGGCGGTCTCCGCGTACTCGGGCGAGAGCTCGACGCGCTCCACGGTGCCGCCGCGGTGCACGTTGGAGCGGAACTCGTCCCCCTGGGCCCGGCGGCGCATCGCGGCCACCACGCGGTCCCCCACCACGAGCGCGCGGATGTCCGTGCCCTTGGACTCCTCCACGAACCGCTGGATGAGCACCTGCTGGTTGGTGCCGTGCAGCGTCTCGATGATCGCCTCGGCCACCTTCTTGGTCGGCGCCAGGATCACGCCGATGCCCTGGGTGCCCTCGAGCAGCTTGATCACCACGGGCGCCCCGCCCACCATGTCGATCGCCGTGGAGACCTCGCCGCGGTTGCGCACGAACACGGTGGCGGGCATGTCGATCTCGTGGCGGGAGAGGATCTGGGTGGCACGCAGCTTGTCCCGCGAGTTCATGATCCCGGCGGCCGTGTTGGGCGTGTAGACGTCCATCTGCTCGAACTGGCGCACCACGGCGGTGCCGAAGTAGGTCACCGAGTTGCCGATGCGCGGCAGCACGGCGTCGTAGCCGGAGAGGGGGCGGCCGCGGAACATCAGATCGGGCTCGTCCGAGCTGAGGTCGATGCCGAAGCGCAGGGTGTCCAGGACCTTCACCTGGTGGCCGCGCTCGAGCGCCGCGGTCTTGAGGCGCTGCGTCGAGTAGGCGCGCAGGGAACGGGAGAGGATGGCGAGCTTCATGACCGCTTTCCTGGGAGGATGAGGGGCGTGTCTGAATCTAAGCACACGGCCCCGGCCCCCCACGGCGTGCCCCCCACCGACGACGGCGCCGCTCGCCCGGGGCTGGTGGGCTGGCGCGAATGGGTCGGCCTGCCCGCCGCCCACACCCCCTGGATCAAGGCCAAGATCGACACCGGCGCCCGCACCTCGGCGCTCCACGCCTTCGGCATCGAGCGGTTCACCCGCGACGGCGCCGCGTGGGTCCGGTTCGAGGTGCACCCGTGGCAGACCTCGGCCGCGGACGCGCGGACGGCCGAGCTGCCGGTGGCCGACCTGCGCACGGTCCGCTCCTCGAACGGCGAGGCGCAGGAGCGCGTCGTCGTCGTGATGCCGCTGACCCTGGCCGGCCGCACGATCGAGGCGGAGGTGACCCTGACCCACCGGGACGAGATGGGCTTCCGCATGCTCGTGGGGCGCACCGCGCTGGCCGCCGGCGGCCTCCTCGTGGACCCCGCCGCCTCGTACGTGGGCGGGCAGCCTCCGCGCGGCGTGCGCCGCCGGAACCGGGGACG
>NZ_KV824941.1:1209-1786 GCF_001816085.1 Micrococcus sp. HMSC31B01 | reverse complement strand
CGCGCGCATCGCGTGAGCCCGCCCCGCGCCAGGAAGACCCCGTGACCGCCCACCCCGCCGCCACCGCGCCCGACGAGCCCGGGCGAGGCCGTCGTCTGCCCCGGCACGAGCGTCGCCGCCAGCTGCTGGACTGCGCCCGCGCGGTCTTCGCCGCCGAGCGGTACGCGGGGGCCTCCATGGAGCAGATCGCCGAGCGGGCCGAGGTCTCCAAGCCGGTCCTCTACCAGCACTTCCCCAGCAAGCACGAGCTCTTCCTCGAGCTGTTGGACGCCGAGGTCGCGAGCCTGCGCGCGCTCCTCGAGGCGGCGATGGACACCCGCCGGGACAACCGCGAACGGGTGCGGGCCACCGTCGCCGCCGTGTTCGAGTACATGGCCTCCCCCGAGCGGACCCACCGCCTCATCTTCGACTCCGGCATCGACGCGGACCCGGAGGTGCGCACGCGCAGCGAGGCCGTCCACCGGCTGCTCTCCTCCGAGGTCGCGCGCACCATCCGCGCGGACACCACCGTAGCCGAGGCCGAGGCCGAGGTGCTCTCCCGCGGACTCGTCGGCTATCTCCTGGGCGCCGCCCGCCA
>NZ_KV824941.1:0-1189 GCF_001816085.1 Micrococcus sp. HMSC31B01 | reverse complement strand
CCCCGCCACTGGGCGGACCGGCTCGACGCCGACGCCCGCCCCGCCGCCGCCGAGATGGCCCGCACGGTGGACGCGCTCGTCTGGCGCGGCCTCGCCTCGCTGCCCTCCGCGGACGACGCGCCGCGCTGACCCGGCCGTCCGGCCCGTTTCGCCCGCGGGTGAACCTCGTGGGCGCCCGTCCACCCCGCCGAGCGGTCCCGTAGGCTGACGGCGGACCGCACAGGACGCGACGAAGAGAAGAGGTTCCCCATGGAGATCCGCATCGGTGTGCAGCACGTCGGCCGCGAGGTCGTCATCGACAGCGAGCAGTCGGCGGACGAGGTCCGCTCCCTCGTGGACGCCGCCGTCGCCGACGGCACCCCGCTGGTCCTGGCGGACGCCAAGGGCCGCCAGGTGGTCGTCCCCGGCGACCGCATCGGCTTCGTGGAGATCGGCGCGAAGAAGTCGGGCCCGCTCGGGTTCGCCGCCTCCTGACCCGCCCCGCACGCCCCGGTGATCCGCCGGGGCGTGCGTCGTCTCGGCCCCCTTGCCCAGGAGCATCGCCATGTCCTCCCACGCCCTCGGCCTCCGCGGCCCTGCCGACCCGGCCCTGCTCGAGCGCCTCGCCGCCCTGCGGACGGAGCTCGAGCTGCCGTCGGCCTTCCCCACCCCCGTCCTGGCCGAGGCGGAGGCGGCCGCGCATGGGGTGCACGTGGGCCTGGCCGGGAGCCCGGACCACGCGGACCGCACGGCCCTGCCGTTCGTCACCGTGGACCCCGCCGGCGCCACGGACCTGGACCAGGCCCTGCTCCTGACCCCCTCCGACGACGACGGCATCCTGGTCCGCTACGCGATCGCGGACGTGCCCGCCTTCGTGGCACCGGGCGGCGCCGTGGACGCCGAGGCCCGCCGCCGCGGCCAGACCGTCTACCTGCCCGACGGCCGGGTCCCCCTGCACCCGGAGGTGTTGAGCGAGGACGCCGCCTCCCTGCTGCCGGACCGCGAGCGCCCGGCGTTCGTGTGGACGTTCCTGCTGGACGCCGCGGGCGCCGTCGTCGAGACCGGCCTCGAACGCGCCCGCGTCCGCTCCCGGGCGCAGCTGACGTACGGGCAGGTGCAGGCCTTCCTCGACGCTCGGCCGGGGGCGCAGGCGCCGGCGACGCCGCGTCCCGGGGTCACCGACGCGGACCGGGCCGCCGCCGAGGGGTGG
>NZ_KV824940.1:0-665 GCF_001816085.1 Micrococcus sp. HMSC31B01 | reverse complement strand
CTGCCCTGGCCCAGGAGTCCGCCCCGGCCCCGGACGCGCCGGAGGTGAGCTCCGCCGTCGCGGACCTCTCGCAGCCGGCCACGACGGCCGAGGACGCCCGCTGGAACGCGGCCCGGGACGCCCTGGCGGCCGCCTCGGTCGACGACCCCTTCTACCTGCCGCCCGCCGTCGTGCCCGCGACCCCCGGCGCCCTGATCCGCAGCGAGCCCGCCGCCTTCTATCTGGATCCCGTGCGGCTGGTGCAGGTGCCCGCGCACGCCACGCGCATCATGTACGCCTCGCAGGACGCCCAGGGCCGACCCGTCGCCGTGACCGGCACCGTGCTGACCCCCACCGCCCCCTGGACGGGCGGCGGCGAGCGCCCCGTGATCGGCTACGCGGTGGGCACCCAGGGCGCGGCGGACCGCTGCGCCCCCTCGCGCACCCTCTCGACCGGCGCGCAGTACGAAGGCGTCGGGATCACGTCCCTGCTGAGCCGCGGCCACGCCGTGGTGGTCACCGACTACGAGGGCCTGGGCACCCCGGGCACGCACACCTACATGGTCCGGGAGGCCCAGGCGCACGCCGTCCTCGACGCGGTGCGCGCGGCCGCCCAGGTCTCGGGGTCGGGCGTCACCTCGACCGCGCCGGTCGCGCTCGCGGGCTACTCGCAGGGCGGCGGGGCG
>NZ_KV824939.1:0-1053 GCF_001816085.1 Micrococcus sp. HMSC31B01 | reverse complement strand
GGGCGCAGCAGGTCCTCGGCCGTCTGGGCCAGCGGGCCCGGCACCTGCTCCGGGACGGCGTCGTGCACGACGTCGTCGATCACCCCCGGCACGGCGGCGCGGACCTCGGGGTCCACCGCGACCTGCTCCGTCACCCCGCGCAGCAGCTCCGGGCGGTGCGTCGCCTCGTCGACGAGGGCGCCGGCCGTCGCGAACACCGCCAGCAGGCCCGCCAGGGCTGCGACGAGGAAGCTGAGGGTGGTGCGCATGAGGTCCTTTCCATTCCGTTCCGACCCCGTCGAGCGTACCGATCCTGGCCGGAGGTTCCCCGGTCTGAGCGCCCCGACCGGGTCGGCGGCGGCCCCGGAGGACGCCCGGGCGCCGTCTTGCGCGTCCGGCGAGGGCGGTACGGTGGGCCCGTGCCCGGGCGGACCGGGCCCGGACAGGAGGGACCCGGATGGACCAGCCCGTGACCGAGGGCGCCTCGGCGGCAACGGACGTGCCCGTCTCAGCACCCGCCCGCGCGGGCGAGACCTCCGCTGAGCGGCCGTGGCCCCTGCGGCGGCTCTCCGAGAACCTCAAGGCCCACATCGAGCGCGCCCCCGCCACGTGGATCGAGGGCCAGCTGATCGAGTTCAAGAACAACCGCGGCAACGTCTACATGACCATGCGGGACCTCGAGGAGGAGGTCTCCCTGCCGCTCACCGCCTGGCGGAACGTCGCCATGACCCTGGACGGGAGCGTCCAGCAGGGCTCCCGCGTGGTGGCGCGCGTGAAGCCGAACTTCTGGCTCAAGGCCGGGCGCCTGTCCATGAACGTGCAGGAGATGCGCCCGGTCGGCCTCGGCGATCTGCTGGCCCGCGTGGAGCTGCTGCGCCGGGCCCTCGCCGAGGAGGGGCTGACCTCCCCCGCGCGCAAACGGCCCCTGCCCCTGCTCCCCCACCGGATCGGGCTCATCACCGGCCGCGACTCGGACGCGAAGAAGGACGTGCTGCGCAACTCCCTGCTGCGCTGGCCCGCCGCCGAGTTCGAGATCCGTGAGGTCGCCGTGCAGGGCGCCGAGGCCCCTCGGCA
>NZ_KV824938.1:0-871 GCF_001816085.1 Micrococcus sp. HMSC31B01 | reverse complement strand
CGTCCCGAGGCCGTCCTGGGGCTGGCCACCGGCTCCTCGCCCCTGCCCGTCTACGACGAGCTCGCCCGCCGGGTCCGGGACGGGGAGCTGTCCCTGCGCTCCTGCCGCGCGTTCCTGCTGGACGAGTACGTCGGCCTGCCCGCGGGACACCCCGAGTCCTACCGCACCGTGATCGAGCGGGAGTTCGTCGCGCGCACGGACATCGCCCCGGAGGCCGTGCACGGTCCGGACGGCGGGGCGGCGGACGTCCCGGGCGCCTGCGCCGCCTACGAGGAGGCGCTGCGCGAGGCCGGCGGCGTGGACGTGCAGCTGCTCGGCGTGGGCACGGACGGGCACATCGCGTTCAACGAGCCCGGCTCCTCCCTCGCCTCCCGCACGCGCATCAAGGTGCTCGCCGAGCAGACCCGGCGGGACAACGCCCGCTTCTTCGACGGCGACCTCGACCAGGTCCCGACCCACTGCCTCACCCAGGGCGTGGGCACGATCCTCGACGCCCGACACCTGGTCCTGCTGGCCCGGGGCGAGGGCAAGGCCGAGGCGGTGCGGCAGCTCGTGGAGGGCCCCGTGAGCGCGCGCTGGCCGGTCACGGCCCTGCAGCTGCACCCGCATGTGACCGTCCTCGTGGACGAGGCCGCCGCCGGGCGACTCGAGCTCGCGGGGGAGTACCGCCACATGTGGGAGGCCAAGCCGTCCTGGCAGGGATTCTGAGCGCCCCTCGTCCATCGACCCGCCCACCCCGGAAGGTGCATCCGTGTCCGCCTCGGTCCCTCACCGGCCGCGCGCCGAGCAGGCGCCGCAGGCCGCCGCGTCCCCGTCGGTGCTGCGCGCGGACCGCGTCCATGACGGCGAGCGCCTCGGCGGCCCCGGCTGG
>NZ_KV824937.1:0-711 GCF_001816085.1 Micrococcus sp. HMSC31B01 | reverse complement strand
GTCCTCCGGGAGCGCGGCGACGTCGTCGTGCGGGGGATGCGCGGGCATCAGAGCCGCCCCACGATGTCCGCGAGCAGGCGCGCGATGCGCGGGCCGGCGGCCTGGCCGGCCTCGACGACCTCGGCGTGGGACAGCGGCGTCTCCGAGATGCCGGCGCCGAGGTTGGTCACCAGCGAGATGCCGAACACCTCCAGCCCGGCGTGCCGGGCCGCGATCGCGTCCAGCGCCGTGGACATGCCGACGAGGTCGCCGCCGAGGGTGCGCGCCATCCGCACCTCGGCGGGGGTCTCGTACTGCGGGCCGGCGAACTGGACGTACACGCCCTCACGCAGGGACGGGTCCACCTCACGGGCGATCGCGCGCAGCCGCGGGGAGTAGAGGTCGGTCAGGTCCACGAACGTGGCGCCGGCGAGCGGGGTGGCGCCGGTGAGGTTGATGTGGTCCGCGATCAGGACGGGGGTGCCCGGGGCGATCTCCGGGTCCAGGCCGCCGCAGCCGTTGGTCAGCACCACGGTGCGCGCCCCGGCGGCGGCGGCGGTCCGGACGGTGTGCGCCACGGCCTGGGCGTCGCGGGACTCGTAGAAGTGCGTGCGCGAGCCGAAGACGAGGGCGTGCGTGCCGTCCGGCAGTCGGACCGAGCGGATCACCGCGTTGT
Source organism: Micrococcus sp. HMSC31B01 (assembly GCF_001816085.1). NCBI lineage: Bacteria > Bacillati > Actinomycetota > Actinomycetes > Micrococcales > Micrococcaceae > Micrococcus > Micrococcus sp. HMSC31B01. The sequence goes on along the minus strand of NZ_KV824937.1, from coordinate 56 downwards.
GGCCGGGCACCTTCGGGGCGTGGAAGCCGGGCACCTCGGCCAGCGGCACGGCGGCG
>NZ_KV824936.1:0-651 GCF_001816085.1 Micrococcus sp. HMSC31B01 | reverse complement strand
CGCAGCAGCTCGAGCCGCTCGCCCTCGGGGTCCCACGCGATCAGCCCCGCGTCCGCGAACGCGCGCAGCCACCCCTCCATGGCCCATCGGCCGTGCACCTGCCGGAAGCGGCGGGCGTTGACCAGGATGTCCTCGAGGTGGTGCAGCGGCGGGGTCATCACCCCGTGGTGCTGGTGGAACGCCTCGGCGGGGCTGAACCGCAGCGTCAGGCCGGCGTCGCGGGCGCGGAAGGCCAGGTCCGTGTCCTCGGCGCCGTAGCCGGTGAAGCCCGCGTCGAAACCGCCGATGCGGGCCAGGTCCGCGCGCCGCAATGCCAGGATCAGCGTCCACACGAGGTGCCACTCGTCCGAGGGACCGGCGGTCAGGTGCGCGCGCGCCCGGTGGGGCACGGAGAGGCGGCGCAGCAGGGCGTCGGCGCGATGCGAGGTCAGGTCGGCCTCCCCGACGTCGCGGGTCCAGCCCGGCCGCAGGTAGCGGGGCCGGCCCATCACCACGGACCCGGGGTGGGCCGCGACCTCGGTGGCCAGCACGCCGACGGTCTCGGCCGCCGGGATGCAGTCCACGTCGAGGAAGACGAGGATCTCGCCGGTGGCGAGCTCGGCGGCGCGGTTGCGGGCCTGCGCCAGCGGCAGGCCGGCCTCGGCGGCCACG
>NZ_KV824935.1:0-994 GCF_001816085.1 Micrococcus sp. HMSC31B01 | reverse complement strand
CCCCGGCCACGGTCTCGCCGGTCTCGCGGAGCACGCCGAGCAGCTGGCGCATGTCCGCGAGCGCGGAACGGCCGGTCTGGCCGATGGTCTCGAGCGCGGTGACCGCGAGCGCGGGCTTGGCGGCGGCGGCGTACCGGGCGCCGTCGGCCTGGGAGATGATCACCTGCAGGGAGTGGGCGACGATGTCGTGCATCTCCCGGGCGATGTGGCTGCGCTCGTCGGCGGCGGCGAGCTCGCGCTCCTGCCGGGACTGCACCTCGAGGCGGTGGGCGCGGTCCTCGAGGGCGCGCACGGTGAGGCGGCGGTTGCGCACGACGTCGCCGAACGCCCACGCGGTGAGCACCATGAGCCCGCAGCCGATCGCCATGATGACCATGGCCAGCGGCTCCGCGGGGGAGCGGACGGTGAGGCCGTCGGGGGTGACGAACTGCGCCGGGAACAGCCACACCTTCACCCCGTTGGCCACGCCGCCGACCAGCCCCAGGAGGAGCCCGGCCACGGAGACGCTCCGGGGCGCGTTCGCAGCGAGGTTGTAGACGGTGAGCGGCACCATCAGCAGGGACAGGCTGAACTCGGGCCCGGCGAGCAGGTGCAGGACGGCCGCGGCCGTCACGACGGCGGCCGAGGCCACCGGGCGCACCCGACGCACGGCCCACGGCAGGACCATGCCGGCCCCGGCCAGGAGGGAGACGGCCGTCTGCCGGCCCTGGGGGTCCGGGGCGACCATCGGCCCGAGCGCGATCCACGGGAGCGCCACGAGTACGGTGAACAGGGCTGCGGCGGCCATCACGTCCGTGCGCACGGGGTGCAGGCGCGTCCACTGGTCGAGGCGGCGCAGGGGGTTCACGCGGGCCAGCCTAGGCCGCAGGCGGAGGGGCCGGCGTCAGCCCGCGGGATGATCCGGGGCGGTCCTCAGGGCGTGAGGGAGGCGAGGACGTCGGCGGCCGGCGCCTCACGGACCCGGTGCGCCTCGGTGCCGGCCCACAGGTGGACG
>NZ_KV824934.1:0-10959 GCF_001816085.1 Micrococcus sp. HMSC31B01 | reverse complement strand
CAAGAACCTCATGACCCACAACAGCTAGTGGGTGGGGTGGACGGAATAACGACTGCGATGCCTCGTCAGGACCTGGCCCCCCCGGCAGGGCCGTCAGGTAGTCGTGTCGAGCTCCTGGACCGTGTGCAGGAACCACTCCAGCGCGTCGAGGAACGCCTCCTGCGCGGCGGCTGGCTGGAGGATCTCCGGTTTGATGGTCGGGCGACGGCGGAGAGCGTCCGGGCCGAACTCCACGCCAGGGACGAGGTTCAGGCGCTCCCGGAACTCGTCGAGGAGCGATCCATCGGTGAACGGAGCCCACTTCGCGAGGTGGTAGAAGACGACCTCGACGCCGTACGTCGGGTACAGGATCACGGGCCAGATGTTGCGGTCCGACGTGTGCGGAGCCACGAGGAAGCAACCGCCGGCGGCAGTGCCCACGAAGGCGGCCCGGCCGCCGCGCTCGACCCAGCCTCGTTGGATCTCGATCAGGGCGCGGGCCGATTCGGGATCGTTGTGGTCGTGGAGGCGATCGACCCAACGGTCCCGCAGGGCAGGGTCGTCGCCCGGGTCGGCGAGCGACCGAGGATCGGTCAGGTCGACGTCGACGTCGATGAGCTCGGCGAGCTGCTCCGCCGACAGCCGCTGGCCGCCGTCGGCATGTCCGTCCTCGGAGAAGCGCACCCCTTCGGCGGCGAGGACGTCGTGCGGGTCATCCGTGCGTTCTGGGTCCGTCCACCGGAAGGACGGCGACACGGTGCCTCCTGCCTGGAGCACACGATGAGCGTGCGGCAGGGCCGTCCGCGCGAGGTAGGTCCCCACGGGGACCGGATGGCTTCCGATCAGCCGTGCGAGTTCGCCGTAGGAGGTCCAGAACCCGGCGGGAATGGCCTCGACGGCGTCCGACAGCGTCTGCCAGGCCGTGTGGGCGACCCCGGAGGCGGCCTCTGCTGAGGGCCCCGGCCAGATGCCGACGATCCGGTCCGCCAGCCGCTCGGCGCGAGCACGGATCTGCGCGGGACCCCATACCGGCTCAGCGGAGATCTCCTGGTTCATGCGGATGCCGCTCTTGGCCAGCTCCGCACGCTTGACCGCGAAGGGCCCGTTGCTCAGCTCACTGTTGTACCCGGTGAGGGTGAGGTTGCCCAAGGTGTGCAGGAGCTCGGTGTGCACCTCGCGAAGGTCCTGGTGCGCCTCGAGCTGGTCGGCCAGAGCGCGCTCCCACTCCTCCGTGACGGTCTGCGGCATGACGTGCTCGATGGTCGCGCTGTCGAGGTCCACCGGCTCCTTGCTGCCGTAGGACTCCTCGATCCACCGGAGGATCAGCTTCCGGTGGGCCGCACGGCCCGTCGTGTAGAAGGGTGCCGTCATCACGGCCTGGCGGATCTGATCGTCGGAGGCGAAGTGCTTCCGTCCGCTGGAGAGGAAGCGTTGCAGGGCATCCGCCGGATCGTCCTGGCCCTGAATGTCGGCCGTGGCCGCGAGCAAGGTGGTGTTGAGACCGTCGGAGTAGCGGCCGAAGACGAGACGTCGGACCAGGTACGACTCGAGGTAGAGGAGCGCACGGGCCAGTTCGTCCGAGTCGATGTCCCCCAACGACCGGCGCTCCATCAGGTGCAGTGTGATCGGGAACGTCGTCGTCGTGCGCCAGGCGCGCAGGCGTGCCAAGCGGAAGCGCACTGCGTCGTCCTTCTCCTTCTCCGGGCGGAGCATGACGTCGTAGAGACGCCCCAACGCCAGGAACCGCTCGACTTCCGCCCTGACCTGCGACTCGTCCTGCAGGTCACGCATGCGACGCTGCTGCCCCGCGTAGATCTCCGTCTGGCGGACCTTGGGATCCTGTTGCACCAGGTCGAGCCAGAACAGGGCCTCCAGTTCCTCATTGGAGAGCAGGTTCTGCAACGGGAGCCACAGGGTGGTGTAGACCTCATCCGCCCGGGTGGGCAGCTGCATGAACAGGTAGTTCCTGAGCAGGTCGCCCTGGGTGAGCTTGAGGCCGGTGTTGTTCAGCGACTCGAAGATGCGGTGGGCGTTGTCGTTCTCCCCGGTGGTCACTGAGACGATCGACAGGCCGGCGACGACGGCGGACTCGACCTCCGCCAAGGTCAGCGGCTCCTCTTCACCGTCAGCAGACGGTTGGCTCAACCCGAGCAGCTTCGTCAGGAAGAACTGGTGGGCTTCGCTGATCCTGGATCCTTCGGCAGCGTCCGGGGCGTGCTCGATCCGCCCGCGGTAGGCGCTGCGGTCGGCCTGGGTGGGCAGGACCTTGTAGCGGAGATCGCCGTCCTCCCACTTGTTGACCAGGTACTTCTCGTTGACCCGATCGGCGTGCATGGGGCCTTCGTGCTCAGCCCGGTGGTCGCGGACAGCGGCGAGGAGGAGCGTCAGCGTCGTCAGCCGCTGCTGCCCGTCCACCACGAGCCACCGCTGGACGCCGCCGGGCCCGTTGTCCCGGAAGCCGGCGAGAACGAGGGAGCCGAGGAAGTGGGTCGCCGAAGGGTTGTCCCGCCGGTGGCCGGCGACGTCGACGACGTCCTCCCACAGGCGCTGCCACTGCGGGCGGCCCCAGGAGTACGTCCGCTGATAGAGCGGGACCGTGTACTGATAGGAGCCCCCGAGGAGCTCCTGAAGGGTGACTTCACGCGCGGCGACCATGTGACGAGCTTAACGGGGGGCCTCTAGGGCCAGATCGTCCCGCGATGTCAGGGCCGTTTGCCCTGCCATTCTTGGATCACCCGCCGCATGCTGTTCCCGTGCTCCTTGATCTGGGGGACGTCCCAGTCGCCCTCGGCGTGAAGGATGCCTGCCATGAGTTGGAACTTGAGGCTCTGCTCGTCCGAAGAGTACTGCTTCACCTTCGAGACGGGCATCAGGTTGTTCCGCTGAGAGTTCTCGCGTCGGCCCATGATGCACAGGTTCCCGAAACGGTTCACCTCCGTCGATGTCAGGACCTTCTGCCCTTCGCCAGGAACCACGGGATAGAAGTGCTCCACCGAAGTCCGGTACCGGAAGCGGAATGAGCCTGCGCGTTGGGACAGGACACTCCGTTCAACGTCGCCGAGTGCAGCCCCGAGCGCCCCCGCTTCGGCGGACGGATTACGTCCGAGATCCCAGAGGATGTAATCCAGCACGTTGAACACGAAGTTCGGGACCTTGACCCCAAGGTCCAATCCCTCGTCCGCGTCGTAGGCGCGAAGCCGCTCGCGGGCCAGGTCCTCCAGCATGCGTTGGAAGGCCTCGCCGTCCACGCGGTCCACCGGCCGCTCGGCGAGCCACCGGAGAATGCGGTAGAGGAAGTACTTGGACGCGCGGCGCGTATCCGTCACCTGGAACATGGCCTGCAGGTTTCGGACAGCCTCCTGGACCGCCGGGTCTTCGAAGGTGTTCTTCACTCCGAGACGACGTCGCCGCGACGACCCTTCCTCGGCGCCAGACTCGACCTTGAGGGCGCCCACGAGCACCCAGTTCTCCTCGTCCGCCCGGGTTCCCGTAGTCGACAGCGTCCTAATGACGTAGGTGTCCAGCAGGAACCGGATGCGGAGCAGCATGACGAGGAATCGCTTGGACCACCGGGCGTCGTCCTGGCGACGCTCGGCGAACTGTTCCAGCAGGGAGTTGTCCTCGAGACGGACGGCGTTCTTCGGCTCCTGACCCCACGCCGGCCGGCCTGAACCTGACGCCATCCCGGACTCCTCCATCACCCGCAGAACATGCAGCAAGAGGTTCGGAAAGTCGATGATGGTTCCGTAGGACCCCGTCTCATCGGAGCGTTTCTCTGCTGAGGCGCTTGTCCCCTCACCGGCACCCCGACTGGACAGCAACGAATCCAAGGACGTGCGTCCACCAAGTTCGGTCTCCGCAAGGCTTGGTTCTAGGGCGGCACGAAGGGACTCGAAATCCGTGGTGACGAGCGTCGACCATGTGTCACCGAAGACTGCATCTCTGGCCGGAGAAATGTCCGGGTCCAGCTGCTCCGACGCGAACTGAAGCTGAACCGGGCGGTCCAGCACGGCGCACGCATCCCAGACTTGAGCGAAGACCTGCCGCTCCGACTCATCACGCAGAGGTCGCATCAGCATTGCCTTCAGGACCTCGTGCTTCGCCAGTTGCTCTCCGCGGGTGTTCATCACCTCGAAGTAGTGGTTTAGGTCGGTGCCCTCAGGAAGCTCCGTCCGCAGCAGCCGAACATGGTTCCAGAGATAGGCGAGGTCGTCAGCATCAAAGACCACCGTCTGACCGTCAGCAGTCGCTTGGCGGTCAGTGGCGCGCTCGCAGGCCCCTCTGACCGTTTGGGCGGCAATCCCGATGGCTTCAACCTGGAATGCGCCGTGCCTGTGACCGCCCCGCCGGCGCAGGGTTGCGAGGTCTTCCCCCGCCTCCGCACGCCCCTCGTAGTCCAGGACAGCCAGCGCAACCGGGTCGAGCACGCCGGCCTGGGTGATCTGCTCCGCGACTGCGGCCAGGACCGTGAGCGTCGTCAGCCGTTGCTGCCCGTCGACCACCTCGTCGATCTGGTCTCCTGCGGGAGTCTGGGTCCGGTTCACCACCATCGCTCCGAGGTAGTAGTCCGAGACATTGCCGCGGGATTCGAGAGCTTTGGACCGCAGACGGGCACGGCGCACGTCCGCGAGAAGCGTGGAGACCTCGACCTCTGTCCAGGCATAGGAACGCTGATAGACGGGAACGCGGTAGTGACGTCCTGCCGCGAAGACCTCCCCGATGGTCAGAGTTTCCGGGGCGTTCCTCTCAGACATGGTGCGACTCCTCCTCCGGGTCCCACGGCCGGTCCGAGTAGAGGCGCCTGACCGGTTCCGGCGCATTGTCGACGTCGCCGGGACGAGCAGGCACGCGCCCGGTGATCGCAGCCGGGTCCATAGTGCCCATCATCAGACGGAACAGGTTGACCTGCTCTGGCGAGTCCACGGCCTTGTTCAGCCCCAGCGCGTGCAGCTCGGTCGAACGTGGGTAGACCCGGCGCAGACGAGTCCTCAGCGCAAAGGCGTGTCGCGCCAGAACGAGGGCCGCGCGCTCGAGGTCCTCGGCTCCGAAGCGGTCCGCATAGGCCAACAGTAGAGCTCCGTAGAGCTCCTGCGTATAGCGATATCCGGCGCCGTTGCCTGAAGAACGTACGAGCCCCGTGATGGCATGGACCCGCCGGATCTCACGATGGCGACGGGCATCGTCCTGGACGGTCTGGTCTGCTTCGGTCGCGGAGACGCCAAGCGTTCTGGCCAAGCTCGTGTAGTGCCGGACGAATCGGAAGAGCATCTCGCCGTCGATGATCGGCTGGGAAAGCTGGAAAGGGAACTCCAGCGGAGCGAGGGCTCCGTGGGCGATCAGCGCCGCATTCCTGGTGTTGTAGTCATCCACGTGCGCTTTGGCCATCAGCAGCCCATGTGCCCAGGGGAGCCGCCCGAAACTCGCAGCCCCAGCCGAGATGCCCTTGAACGCCCCGATCTGTGCGGATGTGAAACCGTCCCTCGGCAAGGACTCACCGGCGGACCAGCGGACGACCGGATAGAGCAAACGCGAGAAGAGGTGGTTGATCTCGTCCGGCGGGGTGGACTCCCAGTCCTTCACGGCCGCCATGATCGCGCCGCGGTCGGTTGTCGTCTCTCCGTAGGCGCGGAGGTGGTAGGCCTTCAGCAGATCCGTGGGCAGGAGCGGCCGGCCGCGTGTGTTCTGCGAGTCGAACATCTGGAAAGCGGCGTCGAGGTCGGTGACGGTCAGCCGCACCAGCGTGCACCGGTCGAGGAAGTAGTCCGCGAAGTCCTCGACCTCGGTGCTGTCCCAGGACCGGAATGTCTGCAGGATGAGGCGGTGGTTCTCGATGACGTGGCGCTCCGACACGTCCCGGCGGCCCGGCGGCAGCTCGATGGCCGCCGCGCTGTCCAGGGCCGCACGCTGGTGCTCGGCGCGCTCGGCAGTGTTGCCCAGGACCTCCTGCAGTGCGAGCGCGATCAGGGCGAAGGTCATGTACCGCTGCTGGCCGTCGACGATGTCCAGCCAGCCGTCCTCGGCGTGCACGATCATGGTGCCGATCCGGTAGGACGCGGCCGCACGAAAGCGACGGATGTCCTCGACGAGCTGCCCCGTGTTCGTCGTGGACCATGTATAGGGCCGCTGGTACTCGGGTATACGGAGACGAGGGTCGCGCAGTACGTCCGCGACGGTCATGACGTTCGCGGTCAACGACCCGGAGCGCCCCGTCCCCGGCTCTTGGGCGTCGCTCTGGGCACCCCGCGGATGGTCGACGGCGGCATCCAAGGCGGTCGGCCGCGTCCTCATCAGGCGCCGTCTTCCATGGGCTCCGGCGCGGCCGAGGCGGCCTCGACCTCGCCGAGGGTTCGCCCATCCGGCGCCCGCCATGAGGACGGCCCGCTCATGCTCCCGCCGGCCACGAATCCGGCCGCGGCCGAGGAGCTGGTGAAGGAGACGTCCTCGGTCAGCACCCCATCGGCACCGATGTGGTCGGCGAAGCGCTCCCGGCCCGCCCGGACACCGGGGGGTGCGCTGGGCCGCAGCCCCTCCATGAGGCCACTGCCCCGCAGGACGACGAACCCGTCCGGCGTCGGGTGTCCCTGGGCTCTGACGCCGTTGACCGTCATGGTGAACAGGGTGCGCTTCGGCTCCGCTTCGGGCGCCTGGGTGGCCCGGCCAGCCGCGGCCGCGGCATGTGAGCCGTCGGCGCTCTCGAAGACGCGGTGCCCCAGGGCGCTGATCAGGAGCTTGGCCTTGTCGGCGTACTCCTCCAGCTCCGCCCTCTTCTCCTGCGTGACGTTGCCCTGGGAGGGTGCCACCGCATTGTCCACGGTGAAGCGCCCGGCCGTGGTGGCCGCCTGGTGGAAGTAGTGCTCCAGGTAGGTCACTTCCGTTGGGCCGAAGGTGTCCCCGAGGGTGGAGAGGAGAATGGCCCGGTTCCAGAAGTCGTGCGCCTCCCTCCGGACGTGCTCCCGGATCCTGCCCACCAGGCCGTTGCCGTTGGCCCGCCCGACAGCCTGCCCGACGTAGACGACGTCGTCGCCGGAATCGGCGTCCTGCCCCAGCAGCAGGTACACACCGGTGCCTTCGAACGCCTCGGGGTGCCCGTCCGCGTTGAGACTGGTGCGTGGCACCACGTAGACGAGGCCCGTCCAGTTGTCGAGGGTGCACTTCAGCCGACCGGTGGGTGCACCGTCCATCAGGAAGACCTGCAGTGTCTTGGGATGTGCCATCTCAGTTCCCCTTCCGGACGCGCGACGGCGTCGCACTCGCCCTTTCATCGACGGAAGTACCCTGCGAAGGGGCCGTTTCGTCAACGAAAACGGCGGACCGTCCATGAGCAACGTCCACCGGCCCGGCCCCCTCGCTCCGCACCTTCCAGTACAAGTACTCGCCGATCGCGGCGACGATCATCTTCGACGGGTCCCCGCCCCTGCCCACGATGTCCGTCATCTTCGCAAAGGCGTCCTCGTTCGCGTACACGGCGCCCATCGCCGACCGTTCCAGGTTCGGGCTCGCCAGGAACTGCTCCAGCGAGTTCGCTCCGGCCTGCCCCAGCAGCTTCTCGTCCTCCATGAGCGGCGCCACGAGGGCACTGACCCACGCCTCCTGCTGGGACGGGGAGGCATCCACGCCTTCACCGGCGAAGATCTCGTTGATCTTCTCGATCACTTCCACCAACGGCCCGCGCTGCTTCTCACGCACCTGCCCGCCTCCCACAGCGGTGGTCCCCTTCAGCGCGGCCCCACCGGTCAGCCCGATGTCCCCCGAGGACGTCTTCTTCTGCCGGATGCTCACCAGCTGCACGTCGCTCAGGTCGATCAGCTCCTCACCGCCGGGCTGATCGCTCACGAGCTGCACCAGGTGCCGCAGGAACAGCGCCCGCTTGTAGTGCTCGGTGTCCCCGAACTCGTAGATCTGGGAGAGGAAGTCGTAGAGGCTGACGAAGGACCGCATGTCCTTGCGCGTCAGCACGAGCTCGTTCACGCGCGTCTCGTCCTGGTTCATCCGCGCATGCGCCAGCTCCTTGCGGAACCGGTAGGCCACGGGCTCCAGCGCGGCCTGCAGGCCCTCCTGCCCGCTCCCCGGCTTCCAGGCCACCCACACGTCGGCGAATGCGTCGACCTCGTCCCAGTCGTACACGCCCGCGGCGTCGAGCTTCGTCCCCAGGTCGTGGATCAGGTTCGGGTCCGTCACCGTCTCCAGCTTCGCGCCGGCGTAGTACGGCTCGAAGGCGGCCTGGATGTCGTCTTCGGAGTTCACGAAGTCCAGCACGTAGGTGGTGTCCTTGCCGGGTGCCGCACGGTTCAGGCGCGACAGCGTCTGCACGGCCAGCACGCCGGAGAGCTTCTTGTCCACGTACAGGGCGCAGAGCTTCGGCTGGTCGAAGCCGGTCTGGTACTTGTTGGCCACGATCATCACCTGGTAGCTGTCCCCGTCGAACGCCTTGGCCAGGTCGCCGGTCACGGACGGGTTCATGGACCGCTCGGTGACCTTCTCGAGCCCGAAGTCGTCGTCGGTGATCTCGCCGGAGAAGGCCACCAGGGTGCCCACGTCCGTGTACCCCATGTCCTGGATGTACTGGTCCATCTGACGCTTGTACCGGACGGCGGCGGCGCGGGAGTCGGTGACCACCATGGCCTTGGCCTGCCCATCGAGCAGTCCGGCCACGTTGGCGCGGAAGTGCTCCACGATGATCTTGACCTTCTGCGCGATGTTCGTCGGGTGCAGCTTGACCCACCGCATGAGCTTCTTGCTCGCCTCGGTCTGGTCCACTTCGGTGGTCTGCTTCCCGACGGCGGCCCGGTCGCCTTCGGGACGGAACTCGCCCTTCTGTCCGGCCAGGGCCAGCTTGAAGGCGGTGTCGTAGTTGGTGAAGTTCTTCAGCACGTCGAGGATGAACTCCTCCTCGATGGCCTGCTGCATGGTGTACCGGTGGAAGGATGCCGGGATCTCCTGACCCTTCTCGTCGTACTCGCCGGAGGGGCGGCCGAACATCTGCAGGGTCTTGTCCTTCGGCGTGGCGGTGAAGGCGAAGAAGCTGATGTTCTCCGGGCGTCCGGTGGCGGCGACCTCGGCGGCGAGGATGGACTCGGTGTCCGCCTCTCCGCCGTCGTCGAGGTCGGCCTGCTCGTCCGGGGTGAGCACGCGCTTGAGCTTGGCTGCGGCGGAGCCGGTCTGGGGGGAGTGCGCCTCGTCCGCGATCACTGCGTAGGTGCGACCGGCGAGCGTCGAGTCACCTTTGAGGAGTTCGAGCACGGCGGGGAAGGTCTGCAGTGTCACCACGATGATCCGGTTGCCCTGCAGCAGGGTCTGCTTCACCAGGGCGGACTTGCTGGTGGCCTCTCCCCCGAGGTTCTTGCGGTCCACGGCCACCACGGTGCCGGAGGTCCGCTCGATCTGCCGGACGGCCTCCTGAAGCTGGTCGTCCAGCACGGTGCGGTCGGTGACCACGATGACCGAGTCGAACACCCGCTGCTCGTCCACCCCGTAGGTGGAGAGCAGGCGGTGGGCGGTCCAGGCGATGGTGTTGGTCTTGCCGGAGCCCGCGGAGTGCTCGATCAGGTAGGACGCCCCGGCGCCCTCCTCACGGACGGCGGCGAGCATCGTGGTGACGGCCTCCCACTGGTGGAAGCGCGGGAAGATCAGCGTGGACTTCCGGCGCGAGCGGCCGTGCTCGTCCTCCACGGTCTCCTTCTTGAGGAAGACGAACTTCTGGAGGATCTCGAGCCAGGTGTCCCGCTGGAGAATCCGCTCCCACAGGTAGGCCGTCGATGAGCCGTTGGGGTTGAGCGGGTTGCCGGCGTGGCCGTCGTCGCCTTGGTTGAACGGCAGGAAGAAGGTGTCCTTCCCGGCCAGCTTGGTGGTCATCCAAACCTCGCGGTTGGAGACGGCGAAGTGGACCACGGCGCGGGTGCCGAACCCGAACAGCGGCGTGGCCTTCGGGTTGCGGTCCCGGTACTGCTTCTTCGCGTGGCCGATGGACTGGGTGGAGTCGGTCTTCAGCTCGATCGTGGCCACGGGCAGGCCGTTGACGAAAAGCACGAGGTCCACGGACTGGTTGGTGGCCGGGTTGAAGTGCACCTGACGCATCACGCGCAGCCGCATGCGCTGATAGGAGGCGACGGCGGCCGGGTTGAGGTTCGTGGCCGGCCGCGGTTCGGCCATGCGCAGGGTGGCGGAGGTGCCGACCTTGAAGCCCTTGCGAAGCACGTTGAGGGTGCCGCCGACGCCGGTGTCCTGCGGCTTGTTCATCACCTCGATCAGGCGGGTGGTGATCTGGTCCCGCTGCGCCTGCTGGGCAGAGGCCGGGGCATCCGCCTTCACGATGCGCCCGTAGTCCTCCGGCTGGTTCTCGGCCAGCCAGGCGTGGACGTCCTCGGGGAAGATCGCGTTCTTGCGGTCGTAACCGTCATCGTTGGCCGAGTAGAGCCAGCCGTGCCTCTCCAGGTACTCGCAGATGTAGGTCTCGAGCTCGCTCTCGTTGTGGATGGCCATGGTGGTCAGTCCTCCGCAGGGATCTCGATCTGGCCGGTGACGGCGGCGGTGATCAGCGCTGCGCGGCGCTCCTGCGCGAGCTCGATGAACCGCTCCGCTTTGGAGATGAGGGCATCGATCTTGGCGGTCTCAGCGTCGAGGTAGTCGGCGATCTCGCGCTGCTCGTCTAGAGGCGGAACGGGGAAAACGGTGCGTCGGAACTCCCTCTCGTTAAGGGACGGCACAGCTCCAGGTTGAACGAGACGGTCCAGAAGAAGTCCTTCCAACATGTACGTCGCGTAGCGGGGATAGAGAAGTAACTTCGGGCTCAGTGCGAGCATGTTGTTGTCGATACAGCTTGGTCGTGTAGCCATGCGAATCCGCCCTAGAAGAAGGGCAGCACCGATCTTTGCCATGACGAGAGTCCCCGATGGGAGGACTTTCGCCCTCAGTTTGTCTGCCGTCTCGCGACTGATCGTGTCCTCAGGCTCTCCTAGCTGTTGTGGGTCATGAGGTTCTTGC
>NZ_KV824933.1:0-990 GCF_001816085.1 Micrococcus sp. HMSC31B01 | reverse complement strand
GAGCGCCGCGGCCGTGACGGCCGGCCGGTCCCGGGCGCCCACGCCGGCCAGCGCCGAGACGGGCCAGGCGAGCACCGTGCCGAGGGGGATGACGACGAGCGCCAGGACTCCCGGCCGGCCCTGCATCCACGGGGTGAGGCCGACGAGGGAGACCGCGGCCACCGTGACCGCCAGCGTGATGACCAGCCCGGCGACCGCGGGGGTGTCGGTCCAGCGTGAGACGGCCACCCAGCACGCCGTCACGACGGCCATGAACGCCCCGCCCATCGTGGCGACGGTGGACTCGAGGCGCAGCGGCCGGCCGGTCCCGCGCACCAGCTGGACGACAAACGAGGCCATGGTGCTCCAGGCGACGACGACGGCGAGCGGCTCGAAGAGCGTCCAGGCCCCGCTGTGGCCGTCCTCGAGCGGCGGCCACAGCAGCATGAGCAGCACCGCGGCGCCCCCGGCGACGGCCAGGGTGACGCTGAGCGAGAGGCGCGCGGGCGCCCCCATCTGCCGCGGCCAGCCCCAGGCGATGACCAGGATCACGACGGCGGCGGCGAGGGCGGCGGGGACCGGGCCCAGCAACGCGGCACCGCCCAGGACGAGGGCGGCGACGGCCGCACTCAGGGCCATGGACAAGCGCATCACCTGCCCCATCCTGCCAGGTGCGCACCGGCTCGGCCCTGGGCGGGCGACGGCGGGGCGCACCTCGCGGGCCACCGTCCTCCTTCCGTAGGGTGGCCGGCATGGCCGAACACCCCACCCCCACGACCTCCGACGCCGACGGCATGCCGCGCGTCGTCACCCCGCGCCCGGAGGAGGCGAGCGCCGTCCTGGACCTGGCCGACCGCGCCGGGGCGGCGGACGGCCATCCCCCGCTGTCGGACCAGACGCGCGTGCTGCTCGCCCGCGGCGGGCAGCTCTGGTGGGGGGCCACCCGGGGCCCGGACGGGGCGATCGACGGGGCGGCCGTGCTCGTGCCCGAGGGCACGGCGGCCGTGCTCG
>NZ_KV824932.1:0-668 GCF_001816085.1 Micrococcus sp. HMSC31B01 | reverse complement strand
CGTCGTCGCGCGCCTGCCCGAGGCCGTGACCGGCCTCGGCGACCCCGGCACGGCGCTCGTGCCCGACTGGGTCGACACGGATCAGGTCCGCGCTGAGGTGGCGGGGGCCGCGCGGACGTTCGTCCCGGTGCGCGCCGGCTCGCTGAGCTCCGGCGTGTACGTGGCGGCCGAGCCGCTGCGCGAGGCCGGGTGGGACGGGACCGCGGACGCCGCCGTGCCGGGCCAGCTGCTCATCGCGCTCGACCCCGGTGTCCCCGTCGACCGCCTGCAGGGCCTGAGCGAGGACGTGACCCGGGCCGCGGGCGCCGGGGCGGCCGTGATCGACGGCGGGGCCGGCGAGCGCGCGCTCTACGCCCGGATCATCGACGCGATGCTCGGGATCGTGGTGGCGCTGCTGGCGGTGTCCGTGCTGATCGCGCTGATCGGCGTGGCGAACACGCTGAGCCTGTCCGTAATCGAGCGGACGCGCGAGAACGCGCTGCTGCGGGCCCTCGGCCTGACGCGAGGCGGACTGCGCGGGGCGATCGCGATCGAGGCCGTGCTGATCGCGGCCGTGGCCGCCGTGCTGGGCTGCGCCCTCGGGGTGTGCTACGGCTGGGCGGGGGCGCAGCTGGTCCTCGCCGACCTCTCCGCGACCGCGGGCGCCGGGACCGCGGTGCGCCCGGCCG
>NZ_KV824931.1:0-505 GCF_001816085.1 Micrococcus sp. HMSC31B01 | reverse complement strand
TCGGGGGTGCGGGGGTGGTGCGGGCGGGGGCGGGACGCGGGGTTCACTCGAGCCCGGCGCGGACGGCCGAGTCCCACAGGCCCTCGGCCCACGGCAGGCGGGTGTTGACGACCTCGTCCGCGCCGGCGGCGGGCGTGTCCTCGGCCTCGGTGTCGGTCTCGGTCTCGGTCTCGGTCTCGGTCTCGGAGGGTCGTCCCGTCACGGAGTACAGGGTCTCCCCCGGCATGACCAGCTCGAGGCGCTCGCGCGCCTGCTGGGTCACGTAGGCGGGATCGTCCCACAGCTGGATCCGCCGTTCGTAGTCCTCGCGCTGGGCCTGCATGGTGGCGATCTCCTCGCGCGCGGCCGAGATCTCCAGCTGCTGGTTCAGGAACGCGCGCAGCGTGGGCGCCACCAGGACGGCGGCCACCAGCAGCACGGCGACGACGATGAGCGAGCGGCCCGTGATCTGCCGGGCCGGCACCGGCTCCGGCAGCGGGGCCCGACGGCGGGCGGCCGTGGCGGC
>NZ_KV824930.1:0-2606 GCF_001816085.1 Micrococcus sp. HMSC31B01 | reverse complement strand
ACGGCGCCCACGGCAGGTGGACGGAGAAGGTGGCGCCGCCGCCCTCGGTCTCCAGCAGCCGGACGGAGCCGCCGTGCTGGGCCACGATCGCCGCGACGATGGCCAGGCCGAGCCCCGTGCCGCCCGTCTCGCGGTGCCGGGAGGTGTCCGCGCGGTAGAACCGCTCGAAGATGCGGGCGCGGTCCTCCTCGGACACGCCCGGCCCGTGGTCACGGATCTCGATCACGGAGCTGCGGCCCGCGCCGTCCGCCCCGGCCTGGCCGCCGAGGTGGTCGACGGTGCCGACCGCGATCTCGATGGGGGTGCCGGCGGGGGTGTAGCGCAGGGCGTTGGCCATGAGGTTCACCACCACCTGGCGCATCCGGTTCTCGTCGCCGAGGATGGGCGCCGGGGCCGCCCGGTCGCCGTCGGGGCCCACGAGGGTGACCTTGCGGTCCGGGGCGTTCACGGAGGCGTCCATCATGGAGTCCATCGCGAGGATGAGCAGGTCCACCGGGGCGTGCTCGAGGGGGCGCTGCTCGTCGAGGCGGGCCAGGGTGAGCAGGTCCTCCACGAGGCGGGTCATGCGGGTGGCCTCGGACTCGATGCGCTGCATGGCGGCGGCGACGTCCTCCTCCTCGCGCAGCCCGCCGTGCCGGTACAGCTCGGAGAATCCGCGGATGGTGACCAGGGGGGTGCGCAGCTCGTGGGAGGCGTCCTGCACGAAGCGGCGCATCTTGTCCTCGGAGATCTCCTTGTCCCGGAACGCGGACTCGATGTGCGCGAGCATGGCATTGAGGGAGCGGGAGAGCCGGCCCACCTCGGTGTCGGGCGCCGCGCTCTCCACGCGCTGGCTCAGGTCGCCGGCGGCGATCTTGGCGGCGGTGCGCTCCACGCGGTTCAGGGTGCGGAACGCGCGCTGGACCGCCAGGTTGGCCACGATCACGGTGCCCGCCGTCGCGAGCAGGCCGATGGTCACGACGATCGAGGTGACGCGCTCGACGGAGGAGGTCACGCTCTGCAGGGGAAGGGCCACGGCCATGGTGCCGTCGCCGCTGCTGAGCCCGTACAGCTGCACGCGCCAGCCGCTCGAGTCCGGCTGTGTGCCGGGCACCTCGAAGGAGGCGGAGCCGCGCTCCAGGGCCTCGGCCGGGGTGATGTCCGGCAGGGCCGGCTCGTCCGCACCCGGCATCACCGGGGTCTGGACGACCCGCGCGCCCTCGTTGTCCCACACGACGCCGTAGAAGCGCAGGATGGGCAGCTGCGGCATGTAGTACTCGCCGGTCTGGGCGACGTTGGCCAGGTACATCGAGACGGTGTCCCGGTTGGCGGCCATGTCCTCGTCCAGCTGGCGCACCGCCTCCTGGCGGAACAGCACCGCGGTCGCCACGGCGGTCACGGCGACCAGGGCCAGCATGAGCGCCGCGATCATCACGACCAGCTTGGTGCGCAGGGACTGCCCCTGCCACGTGCCCCTCAGCCAGGCGCGCGGATGGCGGACGCGGGCCGCCGCGGCGTCGAGCCGCGCACGCACGTCAGCGCTTGTCCGCGGTGCGGAGCATGTAGCCGACGCCGCGCTTGGTGTGGATCATCTTCTCGCGGCCGCCGACGTCGATCTTGCGGCGCAGGTAGGAGATGTAGGACTCGACGATCGAGGCGTCCCCGTTGAAGTCGTACTCCCACACGTGGTCCAGGATCTGGGCCTTCGAGAGCACCCGGTTCGGGTTCATCATGAGGTAGCGCAGCAGCTTGAACTCGGTGGGGGAGAGCTCCACGACCTCGCCGCCGCGGCGGACCTCGTGCGCGTCGTCGTCGAGCTCGAGATCGTCCACGCGCAGCACCGCCGCGTCGTCGTCGTCGAGGGAGGCAGTGCGGCGCAGCACGGCGCGGATGCGGGCGACCACCTCGTCGAGGGAGAACGGCTTGGTCACGTAGTCGTCACCGCCGACCGTCAGGCCGGTGATCTTGTCCTCGGTGCCGTCCCGCGCGGTGAGGAACACGACGGGGAAGTGACGGCCGGCGGAGCGCAGGCGGCGGGTCACGGTGAAGCCGTCCATGTCCGGGAGCATCACGTCCAGCACGGCCAGGTCCGGCTGGAACTCCTCGGCGGCGTCCAGGGCCTCCCGGCCGTTGGCCGCGGCCGTGACCTCGAAGCCGGCGTAGCGCAGGGACGTGGAGAGCAGCTCGCGGATGTTGGGCTCGTCGTCCACCACCAGGAGGCGTGCTTCGGGGTTCTGAGGCTGCATGGGGCCCAGTCAACCGCCCCGACCTGGGAACACCCTGAAAGGGTGCTGGATGTCACGGGGCGTCGTTGGCCCGACGGCTCAGGGGCGCGAGCGCCGGACGGCGCCCAGCACCACGTGCAGCAGCATCAGGCCGAAGCCGACGGGCAGGCCGAACAGCGCGAGCGCGAACAGCGCCGGGGACGCCGGCCACGCCAGGAAGTACGCGACCAGCAGGGCCACCAGGGCCAGAGCGGACACCGCCGTCACGGCCACGCCCAGCACCAGGACGACGCCACGACCGCCCCGGTGATCGGCGGGGTCGGCGGCGGGCGCGGAGGCGGGGAGGGTGGAGGTCCGAGGCATGCCCGCCACTCTAGTTGTTGTGGGTCATGAGGTTCTTGC
>NZ_KV824929.1:0-500 GCF_001816085.1 Micrococcus sp. HMSC31B01 | reverse complement strand
TGGGACCGCCGGCCTCCGGCGCTGGATCCGAGCTCGGGGTCAGCGCGGATCGACGGTCTCGACCCGCCACGTCCGACCCGCCGCGCCGCCGTCCCGCCCCTCGGGGCCCTCTCCGTGGCCGCTGCGCAGGACCAGCACGACCTCCTCGGCCGTCGCCTCCCGATGCGCCGCCACGCGTCCGGCGCGGTCCAGCACGGTGTGGGCCGACGTCCGGAGCACGGCGTCGACACGCAGCGCGTCGTCCCCGGCCCGCCGGGCGGGTCCGGCCTGCTCCACCGTCACCTCGAGGCCGGAGAAGGCGAACCCCTCGTCCGTCAGCCGGCGCAGCAGATCCCGGTCGTTCTCCCACGCCGGTCCCCCGGGCACGGCGTAGGCGTCCAGTCGCGCAGGCTCCGGGTCGATGAGCGCGGCCGTCCGGGCGTGGCCGACCGCGGCCAGCGCCTCGCCCACGTCGACGGCGTCCTCCCCGGCGGCGTCCTCCCCGGGGGCACCCGCGTCCG
>NZ_KV824928.1:0-779 GCF_001816085.1 Micrococcus sp. HMSC31B01 | reverse complement strand
GACGGCCGCCGCGGGGCAGTGGCGCGCCGGGCGGGTGCTGACCCAGGTGTACGTGTCCGGCGGACTCGTGGACCGGGACCCCGCGCTCGCCGAGCTCGTGGCGCGCGTCCGGGACCGCCCGACGCCGGGTGGTGAGCGCGTCCTGGTGCGCGAGGCCAGCGACGAGGTGCTCACCGCCATGGCCGACGCCGTGACGGGGCAGGACATCGTCGCCGTGGCGCGGATGCCGGAGCCGCAGGCCGCCGAAGCGGTCCTCGAGGAGGCGCGCCTGGCCGCCGTGCTGTGCCGCGTGCAGGACCCGGGGAACACCGGCACGGTCATCCGAGCCGCGGACGCGGCCGGGGCGGACGCGGTGGTCCTCACCCCGGGCTCCGTCGACCCGTTCAACCCCAAGGTGGTCCGGTCCACCGCCGGGTCGCTGTTCCACCTGCCCGTGCTCGCGGGGGTGCAGGCGGAGGACGTGGCGGTGACTGCCCGGGCGGCGGGTCTACAGGTGTGGGCCGCCGACGGCCACGGGTCCGATCGACTGGACGCCCTGTCCCCGGCGTCGCTGGGGGCGCGCACCGCCTGGCTGTTCGGCAATGAGGCCCAGGGCCTGGACGAGGCGGAGCTGGCCCTGGCGGAGCGCCGGGTGGCCGTGCCCCTCTACGGCGCCGCGGAGTCCCTGAACGTGGGCACGGCGGCCACGGTGTGCCTCTACGCCTCGGCGATGGCCTCGCCGACCACGCGGGACTGAACGCACACGCCAGAAGGGGCGGGGATCCGTGAGGATCCCCGCC
>NZ_KV824927.1:0-656 GCF_001816085.1 Micrococcus sp. HMSC31B01 | reverse complement strand
GAAGCCGGCGGCCAGGCCCGGGGCCAGGGCGGGCTCGGCGCGGCGCAGCGCGCGGACGGAGACGGGCTCGACCCGGCGACCGAGGATCGAGGCGTGCTCGAGCACGTGGTCCCAGGCGCGGGCGTCCGAGGGGTCCGCGGCCACGATCCAGGCGCCCTGTGCGAGGAAGCCCGTCTCCACATCGGTGAAGGCGGCGAGCAGGTCCACGAGGGCCGGGTAGGCCTCCCAGCCGGCCTGCAGCAGCGGGGCGAGGTCGTCCTGGCTGAACTGGGTCTCGGCGAGCGGCGCGAGCATCCCCGCCGCGGCGTGGGTGGCCCCGGCCACGGCGTGCGGGCGCCCGGCGGCGTCCAGCTCGGGGGCGATCAGGGTGACGGCGTGGCCTGCGGCACGCAGACGCACGGCGGCGGTGAGGCCGATGATCCCGGCCCCGACGACGGCCACGTGCACGGACCGGTCCTCCTCACGGCGGCATGACCCGCATCGAGTGGTGATGGTCGGCCGCGCCGGCGCGGTGCGCCCCTGCGGCCCTCTCAGCCCGGCGTGTGCGGCCCGGGCTCCCATGGAACAGCGGCCAGTCTGCCACAGTGGGCGCATGCACTCCCCCGATCCGCTCCTGATGACCGCGGCCGGCCGCGACGACGGCGGCACCGGCCCCG
>NZ_KV824926.1:6663-7239 GCF_001816085.1 Micrococcus sp. HMSC31B01 | reverse complement strand
CGTGGGCGGCGGCGGGCGAGGCGCCGTCGTCGTGGGGGGCCGGGGCGGTGAGCGAGCCGTCGTCCAGGCGGGTGACCACGCGCAGGTCCCCGGCGCGCACGTCCGCGTCCGGGTGGAAGGCGACCCGGACCGTGCCGGGCAGCGCATAGCCCTGGGAGTCGGCGTGGCGGATGACCTCGTCGCACAGCTCGCTGGCGAGGGTGGACCCCCACGAGCGGGCGCGCTCGAAGTCGGCGGGGGAGAAGTGGACCACGTAGCTGTTGGGCGCGACCGTGTGGCCCTCCGACAGGGCGAGAGACTCGTCGTCCATCGCCTGCCGCAGGGCCGAGGCGATCTCCACCGGCTTGACCGCCCGCGGACCGCCGGCCGAGAAGGCCGAGCGCACGACCCGCTCGAGGCCGCGTTCGAGGTTGTCCAGAAGTCCCACGACGGGGCTCCTTTCCACAGTTGTCCGTCCCGATACTACGGGCCGGGCTGGGAGACCGCCGAGAACAGCGGCATTCTGCGGGGTGGAGCGCGGGTGGGAGAGGCCACGGAGGGGGCGGGCCACGGGCGCGGCGGGGACGCGGGGGCGGG